>JBAZWR010000064.1:4225-10266 GCA_041660325.1 Thermodesulfovibrionales bacterium
TATAGATGAGGCGCACCAGCTCGAACATGTTATTTCCCATGTTCTGGGGAGCAGCCTGAGCCATTCAAAGATAACATGGCTTCTTTACAGGTTGAAGGGATTGAAGATAGCGGTAGATCATATCTTTGAACCGGTCGACGGTTTCTTTAAAAGACGGGATATGTCTTTTCAGTCCCTTAACCTGATATCCGATGATATCGTTGAGGGATTAAACATGCTCAAAGATCTCCTGGCTCTTGATAACGTGCTGCAGCGATTGACCGCCTTTGAAGAGACCCTTGACGATACCATTCTCAGGGACAGAATACAAACTACCCTGATCTATATCCGGTCTCTTGAGGCTACAATCAATGATTTTATAAGCCGGCAGGACAAGGACAGAGTTTATTTTATGACGCGCGAGAAGGGAATGATAGAGCTTAAAAGCAACCTTGTGGAATCCCGGAAGCCTTTTCAGGAATTAGTCGACGCCTATGACAGTCTGATCATGACTTCTGCTACACTGACAGCCGGAGGAGCTTTCGGTTTTATCAGGGAGAGACTGGGCATGAAAGACTTTCAGGAAATGGTTGTAGGTTCCCCCTTTGATTATAAAAGACAGGCGCTCCTCTATATCAATAGAGACTTGCCGGTCCCCGATAAGGAGAACAGCGAATCTTTTTTCAGGGAAAGCCTTAAGACTATTGAGGATCTGATCACTGCTTCCAGAGGCAGGGCGCTGGTTTTGTTCACTTCCCATAAAAATCTTAAGTACGTCTCAACCCGTATCAGGACGGATTACCCCGTCAAGTCACAGGGCGACATGCCGCCGGGAAAACTAATTCAGTGGTTCAAAAAGACGCCGAATGCCGTGCTGCTCGCCACAGCCACCTTCTGGCAGGGCATTGATATCAAGGGAGAACAGTTAAGTCTGGTTGTTATCGTAAAGATGCCGTTCGGCACGCCGGGAGACCCTGTGTATGACGAGAGGTGCAGAAGGCTGCAGGAGAGATGGTTCACAGACCTTGCGCTCCCGTCCGCCATTCTCCTCTTAAGGCAGGGCTTTGGAAGGCTGATCAGAAGTTCGGAAGACTATGGAGTGGTTGCTCTGCTGGATCCAAGACTTGTTCACAGCTCCTATGGGAAAATAATCATATCATCATTACCTGAGATGGAGATTGTCTATGCGATCGAGCCTGTGAAGAGTTTTTTTGACGCTGTCCCGGATTCTAATGGAAAAGAGCATAGAGATGCGTCTGCAAAGGACAAGAGCAAGAAATCAAGAAAGGTGCGCATATGATATCAACAAGTGTCATATTATTTATTCTTCTGGGGGTTTTTGCCGGCGGGATAATCGGCTGGATCATCGCTGCATTGCGTCAAAAGCAGAATTACACAAAGCACATTGCCGACATTCAGATATATCATGCAAATAAGCTGACAGAGGCTGAGGGGAAAGCGCAATATGCAGGGGCGCAGGTTGATGAACTGAGGCAGCAGAACCGGAAATATGAAGAAGAGCTATTACAGATAAGAAATGAACTGAATGGAGAACGGCAGACAAAGATTGAAGCCCTCACAAAACTCGAAGCCTCACGGAAAAGCTTTGAGGAGCAGAAGGCATTGATCGAGGCGATGAAGACTGAGATGACTGATACTTTTAATGCCCTTTCAGCGGCAGCTCTGAAAAGCAGCAGTGAAGACTTCCTCAGACTCGCCTCCCAGCATCTCGGCAAGGTGGTTGCAGATACGAAAGGAAGGCTCGGAGAGCATCAGGCTGCGCTGGATGGAATGATAAAGCCTTTGCATGAGACGTTGAAGCGTTACGAGGAGCAGATAAGATCCATAGAAGAGAACAGGCATAAGGCTTACGGCAGCCTCGAAGAGCAGTTGAGATCTTTGGCCACAACCCATGAAAATCTTCAGAGGGAGACCGGCAATCTTGTATCAGCCCTGAGAAAACCCCAGGTCAGAGGCAGGTGGGGTGAGATGCAGCTTCGGAGAGTTGCCGAACTTTCCGGCATGTCAATACACTGTGATTTTACGGAACAGCAATCCGTGGACACGGATAAAGGCAGGATAAGACCGGATATGATTGTGCATCTTCCCATGGAGCGGGAAATTGTTGTAGACTCTAAAGTGTCTCTTGAGGCTTATCTGGACGCTGCATCTGCGGTGACGGAAGAGGAGAGAAAGATAAAGATGGCAAAACATGGCCAGCAGGTAAGGGCGCATATGAACAAGCTGTCATCAAAGGAATACTGGAGCCAGTTCAGGCAGTCTCCTGAATTTGTCGTTCTTTTTATCCCGGGCGAATCCTTCCTGAGCTCGGCCCTTGAAATGGATAATACACTTATTGAAGACGGTATACAGAAAAAGGTTATCATTGCCACACCGACTACGTTTATCGCATTGTTAAGCGCTATTGCCTATGGCTGGAGGCAGGAGCAGATGACAAGGAATGCTCAGGAGATCAGTGAGATCGGTAAGCAGTTCTATGAAAGAATGCTTACCCTTGTGCAGCACTTTGAAAGTATAGGCGCCAACCTCGAAAGGGCTGTAGGAGCGTATAATAAGACGGTCGGCTCGCTTGAGACAAGGATACTGCCCTCGGTGAGGAGGTTCAGAGAACTGGGGGTTACCGGCGCCTCCGAGATCCCGGTTATCGAGCCGATAGACCAAAAACCGAGAAATTCAGGTATACTTGAATGAAATATAAGACATAATATAGAGATTTTAAACTTAAAGGAGGGTCAGAAAATGTCAGAGAGATTAAGTCATGAGGAGTTTATCAGGAAGGCGATTGTGAGCCTGAGGAAGGACAATTTCAAGGGGATTCATACCGTTTTTTCCGGCTTTAATAACGCTTTCAAAAAATATTTTGAGGGAGAAAACCCTGTCGAGGTGACAAACAAACTTGCCGAAGAGGGAAAGATCGTTATCAGACCCGTTAAAGGTGGGGTCATGCTTTATATGCCGGAAGACGCCCCTGCTTCAAGAGATTCCGCTGACGAAGCATTGAAAAAAATGGGCCTTTAAAAGCAAAAGGCTTTTGAAACTTAAAAAGATCCGCGAAATATCCGGGGCGAAAATATATTCTGCCCCGGATAGTATAATGCGGCATGAATTTGCGCCTTTAGATATACCTTATCAATGAACATAAAAACGTGAAGGCTATTTATTCGCCTGCAGATGAACCTCTTTAAGTTCTATTTAAAAACAAGCCTCTTTTTTATTGTTACCGTCATGCTTGCGCCCTTCTATTTTTTTGTGCTGTTAATCTTCTACGCATGGCGACATAGTATCGGACCTAAACTTGTCCAATGGTATTCAACACTCTGCCTATTGGTATTCAGAGTCGATATTGAAGAAATTAAAAACTTCGATATATTCACAAGCAGTGGGAAAGGCGCAATAATAATTTCAAACCACGCCAGTTTTCTGGATATTTTTGTGCTCTCTTCCCTGTTTGGATCGGTCTTTGTAAGTAAAGCCGAGATCAAGTATTATCCCATAATCGGGCAAATCGCGTGGTTGGCAGGAGTTATTTTTCTTGCCCGGGATTCCTCAAAGGAAAGGCTGAGATTACTCAAGACAATTGCGAACAAATGTTCAAACCGCATTCTTGTTGTTTTTCCACAGGGTACGACCAGCCACATTACCGAACGATTATCTTTCAACAGAGGTATCTTCAAGGTAATAGAACTAAACCCGGAGGTATCATTATTGCCGGTAACGCTTCATTATAAAGAGGATGCGGAAATTGCATGGAACAAACCGCAATCTTTGAAAGAGAATGCGATCAGGATCTGCGCTCAAAAAAGAATCCATGTCAAAGTGCTCATCCACAATCCCGTAACAATTGAAGATTACCGGGAAAAAACCTCTGCACAAATATGTAAAATTGTAGAAAAGACCGTTTTAGGGCCTTTGCAGGAAGAACATTAGAAGTTCAAGTACCGAAGTTTTATGAGCACCCCGGCATTTCATGGTGGAGGCAGCAAGATTCCGGTTTTCTATAAGTTTCGCCCTTCTCTTCTCGATTGACGTTCCCTGAAAAATTGACATTTTTAAACGTATTTATTTAAAGTGTTATGCATGGGAGCAGATACACGGAAGGAATCAATAATAATAGCGATTAAACAGAAGATAAGACTCCTCAATGTCATAGCCGCTTTTATTGTTGTCACCCTTCTTGCTGTGATATTCAGATACCTCTTCAAACCGGCCGGTGATGTTTTAAGTTTTTTGCCTGATATTTCCATAACGTTAGTAATAACCTTTGTCGTATTCCTGACGATCATCAGTTTTTATATGTGGTCAGTAGTTGCAAGGCAGATTATAAGCACTATTGAAAAATACAGGAACAGAATCGACCAAATTCTCTCTATTACGAAAGATTTAAGAGAAGAGAAATATGCCGATATTCTCCTTAACAAGATAATGGAGTATTCTCTCTCAATAACCCGGTCTGATAGCGGCTCTATCCTTCTCCTTGAGAATAATAATCTCGTATTCAAAGTGGTGAAAGGTGAGAGATCAAGCGAACTATTGAGGAAAATAATCCCACAAGGCCGGGGTATCGTGGGATGGGTTGCCCAAAGAGGAAGTCCTCTCCGTATCGCAGATGTCAAGAAAGATGATAGGTTTAACGAGGATATCGATGCGCTTACCGGTAATCAGACAAAATCAGCACTCTGTGTCCCTTTGATAATACAGGCAGGCGTTATAGGTGTCATAGAATTGCTGAACGGAAAGGGTAATTTTTATAGCCAAAGAGATGAAGAGATTATCACGTATCTTGCAGACCAGGCTGCCATTTCTTTGGCAAGGGCACGATTTTATGAAGATCAGAAAAATTACGAGTTATATGTCACAGATATTCTCCTTGACGCCATTGATTACCACATTCCCGAGAAGAAGGGACATTCAAAGAGGGTAGCAATATACAGCAACATCATGGCAAAGGCGATAAACATGTCGGAAGAAAACAGAAAAAGACTCTATTTTGCCTGCCTTCTGCATGACGTTGGATTCCTGAAGATACAGAACAAAGATTTTTTCAAACGTGAATATATTGAGAGACATCCGGTTATCGGCTCCGAGATGATAAGTCAAATAAACTTTTATGCTGATATCGCCCCTTTTATCCTCTACCATCATGAGAGATATGACGGCTTTGGCTATCCTGAGAAACTCATCGGAGAGGCTATTCCCCTTGAAGCAAGGATCATATCAATTGCAGACGCCTTTGATGTCATGTTGAGTACAGTTTCTTATAAAGCACCGATCGATTTTGATCCCGCTATTGAAGAATTAAAAATGAATGCCGGCACACAGTTCGACTTCAGACTTGTTGAGGAATTCGTCAATAACATAACCCCGGAGCAGATACCATAGATGAATCCAGTATCAGGACTTGCAAAATCTAGAGACGAATTTAATGCAGCTATTTAATCAGGCTTCCAGTAAGCCGCGATGTTACTGACTTCTCCTTGATCTTTTAATAACTTCCTGAAATCCGCGCGTTGAAATAGACACAAGTTAGGAAATGAGTATTTTACATCCGAATCTAATAATGATTACGAGTGTGTTGTAAAAGCAGTAACGAAGTGGTAATATCGTATAAACATGGAATCGGCGATAAAAGACAGCCCCTTTCTACCCTTCTTTCATTACCTTGGCAAAAAGACAATGAATGTCATAAACAACCTTGGCGCCGCAGCCATCTTTTTTACGCTTGCCTTTCTGAAGATCTTTCGTCGCAAACAGTTCCGGGAGATTATTCAGCAGGTCTTTTACATTGGCGCAAAGTCATCGAATATCGTTACGCTGGTCGGCCTCTTTACCGGCATGGTGCTCGGTCTTCAGCTTTTCTATACCCTTAACAAATTCGGTTCTCAGGGGGTCCTCGGTTCAGTCGTTGCGCTCACACTCATCAGGGAACTGGGGCCTGTCCTTACTGCAATAATGATAACCGCACGTGCAGGCTCTGCAATGACCGCAGAGATCGGGAACCTCCGCATCTCCGAGCAGATAGACGCCCTCTATACGATGCGTAT
>JBAZWR010000064.1:10276-14716 GCA_041660325.1 Thermodesulfovibrionales bacterium
GAGGATATCTCACCGGCGTTGTGCTCCTTGGTGTAGATAAAGGCGCCTACTTTTACCGCATCCATGCATATGTGGATATAGTGGACATCAGGGGTGGGTTCATAAAGTCACTCGTCTTTGCCGTGTTCGTGTCCACAATCTGTTGCTACCAGGGATACTTCACGCACCTGCGTACCGACAGCTACGGCGCAAGGAGCGTCAGTCTCTCGACCACCTCGGCAGTCGTATTTTCCTGTGTAACAATACTTATCTCGGACTATGTTGTTACATCTTTTCTAATGTAGAGGCATCTATGGAAACGCCATTGATAGAATTCAGAGGGATTACCAAGCGCTTTGCGGGAAAGACCATTCTTGACAAGGCTGACCTTTCTATTTATGAAAACCAGATTACGACAATTATCGGTAAAAGCGGCAGCGGAAAGAGCGTTCTGATTAAGCATATCATCGGCCTCCTCTCTCCTGACGAAGGGAGCATACTCTTCAGGGGAATACCTGTTTATAAAATGAAGAAAAAGGAATGGGAAGGATACAGGAGCCGGATCAGCTATATGTTCCAGAACAACGCCCTCTTTGATTCCATGACCGTCTTTGAAAACATAGCCCTACCGCTAAGACAGACGACAAATCTCAAAAAGAAAGAGATTGAAAAGAGGGTGATGTCACGTATCGAACAGATGGAACTCACGGATGCTTCCCGAAAGTACCCGGCAGAGCTCTCAGGCGGCATGCAGAAACGTGTGGCTCTGGCAAGAGCCCTTGTAACAGATCCGGCCATCGTGCTCTTTGACGAGCCGACAACCAGCCAGGACCCTATAAGGAGAAACATAATCCTGAGCATGATCGCCCATTACAGAAAAAAGTTCGGTTTTACCGCTGTTCTCATCAGTCATGATATCCCTGATGTCTTCTTTATCTCTGACCGCATACTGCTCCTGTGGGAAGGGAAGATCGCCTTTAGCGGGTCCTATGAAGAGTTTTCCAGACTCAAGCATCCAATGATCGATGAATTTCTCATGAGCATCGAGGGCCTCAGGGACGAGCTCACCGGACTGCTCTCAAAAGAAATGTTCAAGTCCAGGTATGCCATGACGCTGGGCAGCGGACGTGCGGACACCACGGTAACTGCCGTGCTATTCAGCTTTAATCTTAACTTCCTTTCCGATCTTTTCAGGCCTCAGGCTGCCATAGAAATCCTCAAATCCATAGGGGAGAATCTAAATAACTATTTCGGTCCGTTGGGAGGATTCTCGGCACGCCATAGCAGAGAAGAGATCCTTACAATATTGCCCCATTTAGGGCTTGAAAAAGCAGGGGAATTAGTGAATGATTTTGCTCAGAGACTCGAGAAGAAATTTCTCCCCGAAATCCAGGAACTTATAAGGGACAAAATAAAAGCAGGGGAATGCTTCGAGATTTTTGTGAATGCAGGTATAACTGAAGGCAGTTCCTCGGATGAGATCGAAGAGATCATAAAAAGGGCTGATATGAACAAGAAAAGAATCGCAAAATATCTTTGTGGTAAGGAGTGTGATTCAAAATGAAAAAGTATTCGCTGGAAACAATCGTCGGCATTTTTATAGTAATAGGCCTTCTTTGCGTTGGATATATGACCATCAAATTCGGCAAGATCCGGATGTTCGGCGGCGATTACTATATTCTCTATGCACGTTTCACTTCGGTATCGGGACTTCGCGTTGACAGCCCTGTTGAGATCGAGGGCATCGAGGTCGGAAGGGTGGAAGAACTGAACATAGACCAGGATAAGCAGATAGCTGTGATCAAATTAAGGATTCAAAAAGGCATGAAGGTTTATGAAGACGCTGTCGCATCGATCAAAACTTCCGGCCTCATCGGCGACAAGCTCATTAAGATAGATCCGGGAGGAGGCGGTGATATCCTGAAACCGGGGGGGACGATCACGGAAACCAACTCGCCCATTGATATTGAGGACCTTATCAGCAAATATGCATTCGGAGATCTCAAAAAAGAGGATAAAAAAGAAACTAAATAAATCTCGGGAGAACGTTATAAAAAAATAGTTATGGTGGAGGCGGCGGGAATTGAACCCTCAGCCGTCCGCTTAACCCAATTAGTTATCAAGGAAGTGGAAAAGGAAATTTGGGAAATAATGAAACCTTCATCCAAATCATGGTCTGATTTTGATATTTCGTGATGCGCGGCCGGTGGCAATGTGTCCCATGAAAAATCATCGCGTGGATTGAGTTCATCTACTGTTCCCCCTTTGGATGTCTCAAAAAGTCATGGGGTAAAATACTCTCCCTATTCATCTTCGATTAGCTAATTACCGAGATATTTCCGGAGCGTTGCCCCGTATTCTTTGTCAAAACGGGAAAGTTTCGCTTCATAGTGCCATTGCGTCCTGGCTTTCGCGCTATTCTTAATAAAGGTCCTGCACGGTTCGCCTGGATCGGCGCTGCCCAAAGTCTCACCCGCACACTGGCTGACAACTTTAGCTGACACAACATCCTGCCAGAGCGGATCACCAGGCATAAAACTGTACTGAATGCTGGACCTCGACAGCCGTATCGCTTCTGAGAAAGTTAAGCGGTATTGGATGACCGCGTAGACCCATTCGCTCGTGAAGTCGGCATAAGAAACCCCCTCGTCGTCCGTCGAAAAAGCTGTAGGAACGCCATATTTTAGGAAATATTGCGGAAACGGATGTTCCTCACCCGCGACCCCCAGGATCTGCGCATTACTGGTAAACGGGATTTCCACCAAGGTGTTATTACATTTCATCAGTGCTGCCACCTCGGCCTTGTCTGCCTCATCCAGATAGGTAAAGGAAACGGCATGTCCTATCCGTTTCGCGCCTGCCTGGATCGAGCCGGTAATATGCTCCTTCAGCGCCGGATTGCCGTTGCCCACGAAACAGGGGGTGATCTCGCCGCCATGGAGGGCTATGTTCACCTGCGGAAACCGGTTGTGGAAATAGCTGAAAAACTGCATCTGCGTATTGAAGCTTTGCATCGAAACGGGCTGGTCTTCGCCACTGAGAAGGTTCACTCCCACCACTCTCCTTTCCGTATCAGCCAGCAGGTAGGAGAAGGCGGCCTGAGTGAATATTTTCGGCAGATCGGCGCTCCTGTCTTTCAATGACGAATTCCGGTTTACGGCAGCCTGAAAATCGAATGAAATCTCGCAGGCAGGGTCCTTGGTGGCGGTGTCGCACTTGAGTACGGAGTTCACTCCGTCCACGAAGACGGCGACATCCTTTTTCGCAGCGACCACGGTGTCTTTCAATCCTACGCTCAGCAAATAATTGAACATGTTATCGTATTTACCACTTTGCATGTAAGTTGCGGCGTCCGGGAATTTTTGCCGCAAGAGATCGGCAAGGCGGCTGACTTCCGCGGATTGGAAAGAGATCATGGTTTCAACATAGCTGACATTCTCCGCATTCGCCTGTTGCAGGAGTTTCGCAAGCATTGGCCCCATGTTATTGGATGAACCGGATACCGCTCCGAACCGGCCAAAGACCGCAAAAAATTGATCGTGCCCGGCCTGGATCGACTTGATCCCTTTATCGTTGAACTGGTACATGGAAAGCGACCGTACCAACTGTTCCCGCTCATCGTCACTTGCCTGCACCAGCGGTTTGGAATCACCTCTACAGGCACCGGTTGCAGTGGTCTTCGCGATCGTGTACATGGTCGGGACAATCGGGTCCGGCCCAAAGCAGTCCCCTTCCGCGCTGCCGAGGGCAATATAGTCTTCCGGCATCACAGTTCCCGAAAGGTGGTTATGGAGGTCTGCGCCCTTGGGGAACTTCGTCAGGGTCTCCACGAGTTCCGGCCGTTCGTTTTTGGCCCTCTCGATGAGGCCGAAATACTCTTTTACAGCAAAGTTGTTATGAGTACAGACGGTGCCGACCAGCGCGACAGAAGACTGCGACGATTGCACCGTCTGCTTTCCAACTGTCGGATCAAGAGACGCGCACCCCTGGAGCAGCGAAAGGACCAGAAATAATAACGGAAATAAAACTCGAAACATTGCGTTGCTACGCTTCATAAATCTCTCCTTTCATTTTCGGTTGACTACATTTTTCAAATTTGGGGGATTCCGCAGTTGATTTCCGATAATAACTTACACTATTTTGTAGATTTTGAGAAGTGCGGATTCCGGAAAGGACATCGCACTGTTCATTTCGATCCATTATCTCGCCTTCCAACTATATACCTGCGGTATATCCCAATGAATTAGATGTATTGTAAGGCCGCGAAATACCTTGCATTTGAAGCTCGCAAGATTATAAAGTAAACAAACTATTATGGATAACCAGAACACGGGGCCGGAATTCATTGAGGCACAAAAGCCACCTGTAAAAGCAGGCTGGATGTGCCTTATTGCCGCTTGGACGTTTTTCCTGATACCAATACCGGGGGTTGGGATAATAGGATGGGCTCTCAATTTGGCT
>JBAZWR010000065.1:0-14686 GCA_041660325.1 Thermodesulfovibrionales bacterium
CGTATACGGATCGATGCCGGGCTCACTCCCGCACATTCGCGCATACCGCGACCGGTTTGTGCCCGGCAAGCTCGCGGCCACGCGTGGCTGCAAAATGCCGTACCCGGCAACAACACGCTGCTTGTCTTCGTCGTAGTGCGCGCGATTCAGCGGGTGCGCCATGGCCCCCACAAACTGCCATGCCGAATCGCGCGGCAGCTGAGTATCCGTGTCAAGGGTGATCACGTACTTCACATTCGATAAAACTGCGGTATTACCAACGATGAGCGAGAAGCGGTCCCTTGAGCCGCCGCGCAGAAGCGAATTCAATTCCGCAAGCTTCCCTCGTTTACGCTCGTAACCCATACAAACCCGCTCCCGGGGATTCCATCGGCGGGGGCGATGGAAAAGGAAGAAAGCATCGTCTTTTCCTCGCCTGTATTTTATATTCAGCTCTTCGATTTTTTGCCGTGCCAGCCCCAACAGCGGTTCGTCCTCCGGAGTCGTTTCCTCGTCCGCGTCTTGAAAATCAGTCAGCAGGCTGAAGTGCAGGTTGTCGTCCCGGTTTGCCAGGAACCGGACCTCAAGCGCCTCGATCAAATCCTCGATGTTCTGAGTGCTTACGAGCATAGTCGGGACCACAACCAGAGCGCCCGATTCAGGCGGAATTCCTTTGGAGAAGTCCATTTTCGGCAGGGGATGCGGGGTCGCCAGTAACGTCGCCATCCAGTTTACCAGCGCTACCGCCAGGTGACTTGCGCAGAGAAGCGAGAGGGTCCCAACCAGCGCGAGTGACCAACCGTGAATCCCGTCGGTATGAGCCTTAGCCAGCAAACTCCCGGTGAAGATCATCGCCATCAATATTATTGCGCTTATATAGATGAGCAAAGGAAACCGGCGGCCAATTCTCTGAAGAGCCTCAAGGGCAGAAAAATGAACCTCGGCTGCTCGTTCAAGTTGTGGAAATCCCTTGTCGATCAGGTAGAAGCCGACATGTGCAGTTCGATCGTCACCGCCCTTTCCGGCGGCGGCATCGTGCGAAAGATCAATCGCTTTGCGTGCCACCTCGCTCTCGGATAGCCGGCTGCTCTTCGCTATCTTCTCCACCACGTGACGGTAGCGATCACGGGTCGCAAAATCCATCTTGCCGTAAAAGCCGCCCATGTCCTCACGCAGAGTCTGTTCAACTATGCTCATCGTCTCGACGAACTCTCGCCAGTCCACCGCCCCAAGTAAACGGAGACTATCGATGCTGTTGCTTATGGAAACCTGGTCGACGGCCTGTTGCTGGTTCTCCGCCTGTACCAACTGCTCGATCGTCTGGCCAAACTCGGAGAGCCGCTGCTCAATCCAGGTGAGCGGCATTGCCAAAGCGGGACCACCCTGCCCCTGCAATCGGCGCGTAAGTTCCGCAACAAACGAACTCACCATGGGCGGGTTTGAACGCGCCATGTCCGCGATCACTAAGATCAGGCTCTTCGGGTCCTTTTCCGCGATCTCCGTCATCTGATCCGCCCAATAGTCGGCGTGGTTTCGGTCTATTCTGTCGGCGGCGATCCGGGATGCAATGCGTCGTAGATTCTCGATCAACGCCAGGCGTAGCATAATAGGGATTGCCCACAATTCGCCTAACTTCAGGGCGGTGACTGTCTGGTAGGCTTTAACGAAACTGCTGAGACTTTCCTGTTCCACCCGCCCATCACCGTGCGAGATCGTCTCCAGAGCGATGTCATACACGCGCGGAAGCCCGGCCGATGGGCCAATCAGCAGGCAGGGCAACTCCCGGCTGTAACCCTTTGGCAAGTGCCTCCTGGCCGTTCGAATCTGCTCTTCGATCAGATAGAAGTTATCGAGCAGCCATTCACCGGCCGGCGTAATCCGGCGGTCGGTCTTGACTGCGTCTGTCAGCAGGGTGCGGGCTCCAATCAGGATGCTTTCATTTTCAGCCAGCCGTTTCAGAAGTTGGCCCTGTACACGTCCCAGACCCAACTCGTGCAAGCCCGCCAGGGTCTTGCCATGCTGCTCCATCTGATCGCGACTGAAGAGTTCCGATCGCAGCGGCGGCTCGGCGCCGGCGTACTTTTGTGCCAAGGGGTCTCCGCTGAGACCCGTCCGAAAATGGGGTAATTTCCCGAGAATGGTCTTACTGCTTACCTTCACTTTTGAGGTCTCCTTCCTGGAAGCGAAGTCTCAGCGAATCGGATCGCAACCATGGTTGCGATCCGGGCTTCTCCTGTTCGGTTGTCGGTGTTAGTGTTTATTTACAAGATCAATTAGACGAGAAGATATTGATTGAACAATGACACCATCGTTGTGTGCTCCAATTTTCCGGCTATACTTAAGGCTGTAGCGCCATTAGTGTTTTTTAAGTGGATATCAGCTTTGCTCAGGTTTGACATTTAAGACCCCATAGCATGCTTTGGATTTCTTTGCTCCCGGGTTTATTCCACCGCAATATCTTTCCAGGAACTCTTTTCTTCTTATCTTGTGTCCCGAACAAAGGCCGGAAACATCCATCTTGTCACATTCCAGGGTCTGATAATGTCCATTAAATCTTATTACTTCAGAATGATACATCTTACTATTACACTCCCCATGAGCTATGAAGCGGACATGAGCCAGAATAATAGCATTCCCCATGCAATATGCTTTCATTGACATTTGACTCCTTGTGTTGATTCTACATGTGCATCAGCCTATACGAAGGGGTAGAAGAGTGCTTCCACATAAAACATGAACGGTTATGTTAATTGGGGAGACTGTTAAAAGGTGAGGATATCAAAATGAAATCAAATTTCCAGTTTCCCGGTTCACTAATTTCTTTTTCTTATTGCTCTTAGTATAACAGATTTATGAATAATCGTATTAGAGGTATAATAGAGAATATGGCCGGCGGGATATTTTATGGAGAACTCCGTTCCGGTGGTTGAGATAAAAAGACGACATGACTGATAATCAAATGCCATTGAGCCGGGAAAGTCTAATCGATACCCATTGCCATCTTGAGATGGACCAATATGATCCTGACAGGGAAGCCGTGATTCAGCGGGCAAGGGATGCCGGATTGGAAGCGATGCTCACTATCGGGTCCGATCTGAAAGGGAACATCGGCGGGCTTGAGCTTTCGCGGGAATACGACTTCATTTATAGTGCCGTAGGATTTCATCCACATGATGCAAAGGATTTCACCGAGGAAGTATTTCAACAGATAAAAAACTGGGCCGCAAAATATAAGATACAAAATCTAAATGCCGGACTCTCGCCTCGGCGAGTCGCCGGAGGAGACCGGACCCCGAACTCTCGCCTCAGCGAGTCGCCTGGGGCGACCGAACATCTTTCCAAGGTTGTTGCCATCGGCGAGATCGGGCTTGACTATCATTACGATAATTCTCCGCGCGAAGTTCAGCGCGCGGTGTTTTTGAAACAACTGCAATTGGCAAAGGAGACGGACCTGCCGGTTATTATCCACAGCAGGGAGGCAAAGCAGGACACCCTTGACATCCTCAGGGAATCGGGCGTCGCGAAAGGAGTCTTGCACTGCTTCTCCGGAGATATGGATATGGCGCGCCAGGGAATGGCTATGGGTTTTTATATTTCGATTGCAGGACCGGTTACCTTTAAAAAAGCCGGCAATCTGCATGAGGCTGCAAGGGCAATCCCCGATGATTTTCTGCTTATCGAGACGGATGCGCCATATCTTGCACCCGAGCCTTTCAGGGGAAGGAGAAACGAACCCGCATATCTTCTCCATACCGCAAAAGCGATTGCCGAACTCAGGGGCATAACACTTGAAGACGTCGCGCGTATTACGACTCTGAATGCAAAAAGACTTTTCAGTATAGGCGGAATGCCTGAAGAGGGCGAGATAGCTTACAGAATAAGGGAAAGCCTTTATCTGAATGTTACCAACCGGTGCACAAACAGATGCACTTTCTGCATAAAATCCCATTCCGATTTTGTGAAAGGTTATAATCTCAGACTGTCCCACGAACCGTCGGAAGAAGAGTTAAAGAAGGCGATAGGCGATCCTTCACATTATAAAGAGATCGTCTTCTGCGGTTACGGAGAACCGACTCTAAGGCTCGACCTGATTAAGAATGTGGCTGCCTGGATAAAAGAAAAGGGAGGGAACGTAAGGATTAACACGAACGGACAGGGTAATCTGATACACCGGAGGAATATACTCCCCGAACTCAGAGGAATCGTCGATAACATATCGATCAGCCTTGATGCGCAGGACGAAGAAACCTACAACCGCATCTGCAAACCCGCCCATGAAAACGCATTCCCTGAGATTTTGGATTTTATCAAAGAGGCCGGGAAATATATTCCGGAAGTGAACGTGACCGTGGTGACTGCCGAGGGTGTGGATATTGAAAAATGCGGGAAGATCGCTGCGGATTTGGGAGTCGGATTCAGGATCAGGAAGCTTGATGTTGTGGGATAGGCTCTCTTTTGTTGCTTGATGTTATTTTAAGAAATCGTATATATCGGGGAAGAGCATCTCTCCCTGACTGCCGTCGGACAGCTTTTTCCATTTTAATTTCCCGGCAGTGATCTCGTCATCGCCTATGATGAAAACATATTCTGCAGATAATTTGTCGGCCCTTCTCATCTGACTTTTCAACGAATTGCCGGCATAGCCAATCTCCGTCCAAATGTCTTCTTCGCGCAGCCTGTCCGCGATTGCAAGGCTTTCTTTTTCCGCCGTAGTCCCGAGGATGGCAATAAAAACCTTTGGTGAAGGGACCTTTTCAATTGAAGATAATTTAAGAAGAGTCGTCAACCGTTCCATGCCTGCCGCAAAACCTATGGCCGGTGTCGGCGGGCCGCCGAATTCCTGGACCAGTTTGTCATAGCGTCCTCCGGCAGCCACTGCATTTTGCGAGCCGAGGTGTTCACAGGTGACCTCGAAAGTGGTCCGCGTATAATAGTCGAGTCCCCTGACCATATTCGGGTTGATTACATAAGGGACGTCGAGAAGGTTTAAAAAAGATTGCAGGGAATTAAAATGTTCCCGGCAATCGCCGCAGAGAAAATCCGTTACATACGGCGCGCCGTCTTTCAGCTTTATGCACGCATCGACTTTGCAGTCGAGTATCCTGAGAGGGTTGATATCGTATCTCCTCTTGCAATCCTGACATAGCCCTTCAAGCCTGTCCGAAAAAAAAACAAGGAGCGCTTTCCTGTAGTCGGGCCTGCATTTGTCACAGCCGATGGAATTTATCTGGAAGTTGAGTTCTTTCAGCCCGAGCCGCTCAAAAAAAAGTTTCAGCATCGAAAGGATTTCCGCGTCTATTTTGGGATCACCCACACCGAACGCCTCTGCGCCGATCTGATAGAACTGCCTGAAGCGGCCCGACTGCGGTCTTTCATATCTGAACATAGGGCCCGAATAAAAGAATTTCTGAGGGGAAGGCAGGTTGTAGAGATGGTTTTCTACATAGCACCTGACAACCGGGGCCGTGCCTTCCGGGCGAAGGGTAATGCGCCTGTCCGCCTTGTCATTGAACGTGTACATCTCCTTCTCAACGATGTCAGAGGTTTCACCTATGCTGCGGGTGAAAACATCCGTCGCTTCGATGATCGGGGCGCGTAGTTCCTGAAAACCGTAAACGGAGAAGATATCTCTTGCAGTCTGCTCAACCTTTTGCCAGAGATGAATGTCGGGCGGGAAAATATCATGGACGCCCTTCAGGGCATTATACTTCATTCTTCGCTTTCGCCTCCTCCGGGTTCCCTTTCCTGTTCCTCCTCCCGCTCCCTGTCAAATTCGAGCATCTTCAGGTGGCTTTCCACCAGCCTTTTGATCTCTTCCTTGAAGTGGCGTCTTATGCCCTTCAGATCGACTATGTCTTCGTGGATCTTGATGACCTTCTCCTGGGCTTCTTTCAATATGGTGTCAGACTTGAGTTCGGCTTCTCTTACTACAAGCTCGGCCTCTTTCCGCGCATTGGTCTTATAGTCATCGACCATCTGCTGGGCGGTCATGAGGGTTTCCCTCAGAGTGGTCTCCATGTCCCTGTGTTCTTTAAGCTGACTCTCCAGCCTCTGTACATTTTCCTTGAGGGATGCATTCTCTCTCAGGAGGTCTTCCATCTCTTCCCTGATGATTTCAAGGAATGCATAGACCTCTTCAACGTCAAACCCCCTTATCTTCATCGGGAACTGTTTCTGCTGGATATCAAGCGGCGTTATCCTCATAATGCAATGCCTCCTTTCAGTTTATAGGCAACCTCAATCAAAGACTGTATTATGAAATACTTTACAAACATTATGCCCAGTATTACAACCATAGGCGAAATATCTATAGGACCCAACCTGTATCCTATAATCCGTCTTATCGGCCTGAAGACAGGCTCGGTAACTGCGTGCAAGAATTTGACGATAGGATTATAGGGGTCCGGATTCACCCAGCTTATCAACGCCGAGATGATTACGATCCACATGTAACCGTCGAGCAGAACTTTAAGTATGCCGGCTACGGCAATTATAAAATTTGCAAAAATAAACATTATTCCTTTCTCCCCAATTCTTTTGATCTGTTTGCCGCCGCTTCAATGACGGCGCTCATCAAATCTGAAAAACCTTTATCCTCAAAGACCTTCAGCCCTGCGGCTGTCGTGCCTCCGGTCGACGTGACCATTTCCCTGAGTTTATTCGGGGGCATTCCTGTTTCAAGGAGCTTTGCAGTTCCTATCAGCGTTTGAACGGCAAGTTCAGAGGCGTTGTCTTTACCGAGGCCGGCTTTTACGCCTGCGTCCGCCATCTTCTCGACAAACAAAGCTATGAAAGCAGGCCCGCTGCCTGAAACGGCGGTGACGGCGTCCATGTATTTTTCCGGCAACACCAGCACTTTTCCGATAGACATGAAGATTCCCCGCACAAGCGCCATGTGTTTGTCCTCAAAGCATTCGCACAACGACAACACCGACATGCCCTCCTGCACAAGCGCAGGGGTGTTCGGCATAACGCGGATGATCTGTGAAGTTTTCAGCCTTGCGGAAAGATATGATAATGTTATCCCTGCGGCAATCGAAATAATCAATTTTTCCGGCGTTATCAGGCCGGCGATCTCGCCCGTCACATCGTCCATATTCTGAGGTTTCACTGCAAGGATAATGATATCGCAATTCTTTACGACCTCTTTGTTGTCGGGAGTCGCTTTTACGCTATATGTGCTCTCAAGATATGCGCGCCGCTCAGCCCTCAACTCGGAGACCATAATGTCCTTCTTGCCGCTATGGGTTATCCCCTTTATCATAGCCTCCGCCATATTCCCGCCGCCGATAAAACCTATCATTTTCTATCTCCTTTCTCCAAATATTCCTGTTCCAATCCTTACCATCGTTGCACCTTCCAGGATGGCAACTTCATAATCGTTTGTCATGCCCATTGAAAGCTCCGGCAGTTTGAACCCTTTCTTCCCGGCCTCATCACGAAGGTATCGCAGGTTCCTGAAATACGGCCGCGCCGTCTCCGGATTTTCAAAAAAAGGCGGGATGGTCATGAGCCCCTCAAGCTTCAGGTTTTTCATGCCTGAGACGGATTCTATCAAAGATATGAGGTTTTCTTTTGCAACGCCGTGTTTTGTATCTTCCGACGACAGCTTTACTTCAAGCAAAACCCTCTGTATTTTGCCGGCTTTCTCGGCATGTTTATTTAATAATTCCGCAAGTCCGGGCGAATCAAGCGAGTGAATCACTTCAAAAAGTTGCACCGCTGTTTTCGCCTTGTTCTTCTGAAGATGCCCGATCATATGCCACTCAATTGTGCAATCCGGACACTGCGATCTGCAGGCCGCTATTTTCTCCTGCGCCTCCTGCACCCTGTTTTCCCCAAAAATTCTCAGGCCAAGATTTGCCGCAGCTTTTATCCTTTCCACCGGAACCGTCTTCGTGACCGCAACTAATTTGACGTCAAAGGGGTTCCTGCCGGAACGTATGGCGGCAGAGGATATCTTCCTGAAGACGTTTTTTATTCTTTCGAGGAATAACCTGTCTTCCATGCCGGTTTTGATATTTCCAAACTCTACTGTCTCGTAGTCCATAATATAAGCATTTATATACTATCACAGGGTTTCCCTTATGTCATTAGTGCGGAGGCGCTAAAAAAATCGGTCAATTTAGGTATAATTAAAAAACTCCCCTTGTTCTTCTTTGGAAAAGAGGGGAATTAATACGGAAAGGAGCGACCAATATGGTTGAGTTAGGACAGATCAACAGGCCGGAAGCGGAGAGTTTTTCGGGGAAAAGGAAACTTTATTGTGTAGCAAGCATATTCAGTGTTGCGGATGCGCCGGCTGACTATACGGCGCTTGTCGACAGATACTGGGAGGAAGTGAGCCGGCAGCTTGAAAAGCTTGAGTCCGCGGGAAAGATAAAAAAAATATTTTCGGAAATCATCCTGGAACAGGGAGACGAGTCTCTGAATATACTTGGCAAGATAAATGAGAGAGTCCCGCAGATTATCAAGAAAAAACTGGAAGAGGGAGGGACCCTGGTCCCCCTTGAAAGCGCCGACTTTTTGGGAGCTTATACGGACTGGAGCAACTGCCTCAGAGTCGTCTACACCAGAGAAGTATTTCAAAAGGTCTTCGGATTCTATAACGAGATTGCCGAAAAAAGGCTCGGGCATATCCTCGACGTCATTGAAAAGAACCTTTCCGAAGCAGAGGCGGGTCTCCTTATTTTAAAAGATGAAGACAGGGTAAAGCTCCAGTTCCCGAAGGACATAGAGGTCTTCCTCATTACCCCGCCGTCATACGACGACATTATGAGATGGTTAAGGGAGAGGATGATGAAGAAGAAGAATGAGAAGGATTAAGGATTGCACTACTTCGGCGAATGATGGATAATTAAATATAAAATGGCTAAAACGGCGGGCATAATTATTATCGGCGATGAGATCCTCACCGGCAAGGTGCAGGATTATAATTCTTTCTTTATGGCACAGGAGTTATGGTCGCACGGTGTACAGTTATGCCGCATATCGATCATCCCCGACATCGTAGATGAAATAGCGGAAGAGGTCAGGACTTTTTCGGATAAATTCAACTTTGTTTTTACCTCCGGAGGCATAGGCCCGACCCATGATGACGTCACTATCGAAGGCATATCAAAGGGATTCAATGTTGCAGCGGTTATTGATCCCACCTTAAAGGAAGCGCTTGAGAGCCGGCTGGGGAAACTTTCCCCTGAGCAGATGAAAATGGCCGAGGCGCCTGAGGGGTCCGAACTTGTCAATGATGATACCCTTTCATTCCCGCTGATCAGGTTCAGGAATGTCTTTATCCTACCCGGGATACCGCAACTGCTCAGAAAAAAGTTTTTTGCCATAGAGAATTTATTTGATGAGCCTCCGGTCCGGTTGAAAAAGGTCTTCCTGATGGAATCCGAGTCCAAAGTCGCCCCCATTTTGAATGACATAGTGAAACGCTATAGGGATGTTAAAATCGGCTCATACCCGGTAATCGACAACGAAGAATATTCCGTTATGGTAACTATGGAATCATTAGATGATGTGAGCCTTTCCGCGGCTCTGAAGAGCCTCCTGGATACGATCACGGCAGATAAACTCGTCAGGGTGGAATAACTCTATCCCCTCTGTCCCCATACGGCATAAACCGGATCGGAGACAGGCGTCTCGCGATAATATTTATCGTTCACGGGTCTGGGTAACCCCCTCATTGAATAGGTCTCAAGGTTTTTAAAATTTCCCGTCTGCAGGAAGTATTCGAGGACAAGTCCCATCCGTTCAAATTCATTAAGCTCGGTCCATATTCCGATTACTTTGGGCGAAACCCAACGGTTTGAAAAGGTTAAAACGAAATATCCGCCGGGCTTGAGGATTCTTGAGACGTCTTTAAAAACTTCAAACGGATGCGTCAGATATTCGACCGAAGCAGTGCAGACGACTGCATCAAAATCGCCTTTACCGAAGGGGAGAGAAGGTGTGCGGTTGAGGTCATGGACAATCCTGTCATTCACTTGCAGGTTGAGGGACATTTCTTCATCGTTCATGCCGAGGCCCGTGAGGGGATCGAGTTCTATATAGCCGGGTATATGTGACTGCCAACTGCCCATCAAGTCAAGGACCTTCATTCCGTCTCTCAGAAAATTGCCGTATATGCCGGCAATAATAGACGCCGCCCTCTTATCAATGTACGAAATAAGCCGGGATTCTCCGTAATACATGCTATCGTCGCGTTCATCAGCCCTTAAAAAAGGATGGTCCGCAAAAAAGTCGGTCGGTTTGCCATGCCGGCGCGCCTGCATACCGGGGCCGTCGGTAATGAGTTCCATCCAATCAGTACATGAGCCTTCCGGTTCGCCGGTTTTTCTCCTGACATCATGAATAAAAACGGAGAGGTTTACGTTTTCTCCCGAAAGGGGATGGTTGAAATCCGCCGGTATTTTGTTATGGTCAATGCCGGCACATCTGAAATACTCGATGCCGCCTTTAAATATATTCTGCAATCCTCTCAGTATGCCCTTGGGATAAAAACGGCCAAAGTGCGGCCCGGTTATGGCCGGAGAAAAATATCGCCTGTTGAATCGGCTGTGATCAATGTCGAACTCGTATCCCTTATCATAAGGCGGCACAAGCGGGACTGTCATATCTGAAAAGCTGAGGAGTTCTTCCGCTCTCTTACCTATAAGGGCCTTTACTATTCCATGAGGCAGAATATCCTTCCGGAAGTTTACTTTATTTGCAAAAAAGCAATCGGTATAGGAAGCATGCATACTGTTCCACTGCAACGTAAATTCAAGAGTCGCCATGGATTCCTCCTGAATTGTTACTCTCTTCTGCTTCGGTAAGACCCGAGTGACCATGTTGAAGCCCCGTCCTTTCCGTTCGGAATTTTCTTTTGTTCGCTCCGGCACTTTACAGCTCTATCCTGATATTTATATACTGGTATTGATAACGGCCATGAAAAAGATCATTCTTGCAAAAGACATTCAGCGCAATCTTGAAGAAGAACAGAGTTTTCTCGGTAGAACCGATGTAATAACATTCACGTCTTCCTCAAACGAACAGATCCTCAGGCTCCACAGATCGGAAAAAGCCGACCTTATTGTCACCGAACTTGATCCGCCCGGGATGAGCGGAGAAACACTGTGTTCTCTCATTCGTAATGATAAAGAACTTAACAACGTCTCGATTATTATTATATGCTCTGACAGTGCATCGCACCATGAACGTTGCTTAACATGCAGCGCGAATGCATTCATCTCAAAGCCGGTAAACAATGCGGCGCTGCTTCAGGAAATGCATCAGCTTCTTCATATAGCGCCGAGGCAGTCATGCCGGGTCCCTGTCGGCATCAAACTTGACGGAACATCAAAGAAAATGCCGTTTACCGCCCATGCGGAAAACATCAGCTCATCGGGCATGTTATTGCTAACGGCGGCGGAGTTGTCTGAAGGAGATACCATAAGGTGCACATTTTCCCTGCCCGGTTTCGGACAAGTAACCGCAGGCGCGGATATTGTGCGAATGCTTGAAAAAACGGCAAAAAAGGACTTCAACCGCTACGGTGTAAAATTCACCGAACTAAGCGACGAAGCCGCATCGGCATTAGAGGCGTTTCTTGAAAAAGGAATCCCGCATATATAAAACGCTGCCGGGCAATTGCGGTAAAATCCGACTGGAACCATTAGTTTTATCAGTCTTATTCGCCGAAAGGTGGTTGCGCCGATGGAGATCGAATCTATCAAGCAGGAAACTTTTCAGTTTGGCTTTCTAATAGTCGAAACTAAGAAAGGAAAGATAAGATTGCTCAACCAGTTTAATGGGGTAAAATTAACGGGAGGATAATGAAAAACCTGAATGCCCAGGAGTTGCTGAGAATAATCGGGGCCGGAAACAGTTTAATTTATGTGGTTACTGATAACGAGCGGCGCACGGAGGGAATTGTAGCGCTGTCCGCCGCGCGCGTGAAAGGGGTGGGGAGTCCCTATGTATGGACCTGCACCGAAGGTTTCATCCGGGAGGGAGCGTCGTTCAAAGAGACGATAGAGCCTCTGATGGCGCTCGATTTCGCCATCGCGCAACCGGGACCCGCTATTTTTCTTTTCAAGGACATTTCCAGCTTTTGGGGGAATAACCCGTTTATTATTAGAAAGCTGAAAGAATTTGGTGTGCGATCCCAATCAAAGGTCCTGATTATCATTGGTGAAGAGGAGGCTGTGCCGGAACGGTTGAGAGAAGACCTCGTTATTCTCTACCAGGGACTTCCTGTCATAGCAGAGATCAAGGCGCACATAGAGACCCTGAAAGAACGTGTTCCGCTATTGGCGCAGGCCTGTGCCGCTAATCCGGAACTGGTGGGGAGGTTGGTGGTGGCGGCCCAGGGGCTTGATTTTACGGACATCGAGCGTAGTATCCGCGCTTTCAATCAGTCTCAGGTCGGCAGCGGCAGCGAAATCGTTCAGGCGCTTTTTGAGACAAAACAGCAGATCATCAGAAAAAGCGGCATCATGGAGTTTGTCGTCAACGATGCCGATCTGGGCCATCTGGGCGGGATGGAAAACCTCAAACACTGGCTGGATCGTCGTGAAAAGGCATTCGGCCTGGATAACATTTCTACCGGCGCAAAGATGCCCAAAGGGGTATTGATAATGGGGATATCCGGCTGCGGTAAATCGCTGTTCGTCAAGGTGATCGCCGCTCAATGGCGACTCCCCCTTATCCGTCTGGATATGGCAGTTGTATATGGGGGGGCGTTCGGCACGCCGGAGTCCAGCCTGCGCAAGGCATTCAGTACTGCAGAGGCGATTGCGCCCTGTGTCCTCTGGATAGACGAGATCGAGTCCGGCATTTCATTGCAGGGGTTCAAGGCTGAAGGAGGCGCCGCTTCCCGGGTCCTCGGATCTTTCCTGACGTGGATGCAGGAAAAAAAGGCGCCTGTTTTTGTCGCTGCTACCGCCAATGCCATCGAGATGCTTCCCGCGGAAATGCTGCGCAAGGGACGCTTCGATGAGATATTTTATGTCGGGCTTCCCGATAACAAAGCGCGGGAAGAAATATTCCGCATTCATATGAAGAAGCAGAATATCGATCCTTCCGGGTTTGATATCCCGCTACTGGCGTCATCGCCCAAACGTGTTTCCGGGGCTGAAATCGAGCAGGTGGTCCAATCAGCGATTTTGGATGCCCTTTCCGATAAGCGTCCCTTAGTCGAACAGGATTTCTTAGTAGCTCTGAGCAGGACCGTCCCTCTTTCGGTGACCATGGCTGAACAGATAAAGACAATCGAGGCCTGGGCCTTTAAGCGCGCAGTGCCGGCCTCGGGTAAATATAATCCTTAACTGTTATTGTAGTAGAAATTTCTCGAAGGCTGTATTCACATACATCTTTACGCAGGTTTTCCGTCTTTCCGGCAGACGAGCAGTACCTCACTCACCAACTCGGCGTCGATCATCCGGGGGAAGAGATCAAGCTTCTTCTGAAAGCGCAATCCCAGCGGCATAAATACATGGCTATACCACCACATCGCCCTCTTGCGCCGATGTGTGAGGAACCACATCCCGAGATCGAGCAGACGCGACGATTTCGGCTTCATCCCATAAATAGCGCTCTGCTCCACAGTGTAGCCGTACTCTTTGAGCTTGGCGAGCAGGCTCTCCGGTTCATAACGGCGCCTGTGCCCTACAAAGTCATCGAATGCCGTCCACTGCGATGGGTGAAGCGGTACTGAGAGGAGAAACGCTGCGCCGGGAGCGGCCACACGTGACAACTCGGACAACGCGCCATCATCATCGTCAACATGCTCGACAATGTCGAGGGCGCAGACGAGATCGAACATGCTGTCAGGAAACGGAAGCGAGGACACGAGACCAGGAACTGCGTTTGCTCCACATGCGCGCAGTTTCGCAATTGCCGGCTCGCTGATATCCACGAAGTATGTCTCCTTGAGAGGGAGCCGGGGCCTCAGCCCGGGTGCGACTTCAAGCTGCAGCCCCGACGGAGAGACAAGTGAGCATACGAGCGGCCAGGTGTTAAAGCGCTCGGGTCTGATCAAATGCGCGTCTGTCCACAGCGGATCGTAAAACCGGCGGTTTGCTTCGAGAAGCTCGGTGTCAGTACGGCTGTGTAAATGGGCCGGATCCATCTATCCCTCCTTTTTTAGTTTCTGTTTTAGTTTCATTCCAGCTCTTATTTGAACTGGTTTCTGATCCTCAAAAACGTGGGGAGGTTCTTTATAATCCTGAATGTGCTGTCAGGACATTTGAACATCAAAGGCCAGAATTTCTTCATCCAGTTCTTTCCGGTGTAAAATCTCTTAATGGCCTGCCTGTGAAGTTTCTCCATCTTCTCTTTGGATTCTATTCCCTTGGGAATAAAGACAAAATTCATACAGTTCATTAATTCCCATTTCTCATCGAACTTGCCCTCCTCATGTATAGTCTGATAGGCAGGAGAACCTGGGAAAGGCGTGAACTTTGTCATGTTCATATCATCAAGCCTGAGTTCTTCGATAAAATCAGATGTTTTCTTTATAGTCTGCTCGGTCTCGCCCGGAAGACCCATCATAAAGAGACCCTTGGCCCTCATGCCGTTTTTCTGTATCCGCTTTACAGTATCTCTTATCTGATCAAGGGTCACTTTTGCTTTATGCCTGTCAAGGAGTTCCTGGTCTCCTGATTCCATCCCTATGCTCACCATCCATCCGCCGGCGGCTTTGAGCATTTTCAGAAGAGCA
>JBAZWR010000066.1:0-14436 GCA_041660325.1 Thermodesulfovibrionales bacterium
ATGGAACCTCGGCCATCAATAAGGCATTGGAAATGATTGAAGATGGCGCCGATATTATTGATATCGGAGGAGAGTCCACAAGACCGGGGTCCGAACCTGTGCCGGTTGAAGAAGAGTTAAGGCGAATTCTACCCGTCATCAAAGCCATCGCCGGGGAAATAAAAATCCCCGTCTCTATTGATACCTATAAATCGGAAATTGCCAAAAGGGCATTAGATGCCGGAGCTTCCATGGTCAATGATATCAGCGGGTTACGGTTTGACCCTGAAATGGCCAAAGTGGTTTCGGATTATAAAGTCCCTGTTGTAATAATGCATATCAAAGGGACCCCGAAGATCATGCAGCACAAACCCGTTTATGATGCATTGATACCCGATATTCTGGAATATTTAAGGCAAAGCATAACAATAGCCGGGGAAGCCGGGATTTCAGATGACATTATAATGATCGACCCCGGTCTTGGCTTTGGCAAGACGTTCGAACATAATCTTGAAATAATTCATAATCTGCATGAATTTACTATATTGGAAAAACCTATCCTTATCGGGCCTTCAAGGAAGGCTTTTATAGGGAAAATCCTTGGAGATGTTTCCCCGGAAGAGAGGCTTGAAGGAACTGCTGCGGCAGTGGCGATATCAATAATAAACGGCGCAAATATTGTCCGGGTCCATGATGTAAAGGAAATGGCAAGAGTGGCCAGGGTAGCGGATGCGATAAAGAGAAAAAGGATATATTCTGCCTAACCCGAAAAATGCAATTAAACCGTCAGAAACTGCGGATGTCTAAAATAAATTTATTTTTCGATACCATAATGTACTTATATAGATGTGTTACCAAAATATTTCTTATGCAATTACCATAAACTATCTTTTTATATAAATTCATCGAGTTAAATAAATTTATTTTGGATGTCCGCAGTTTCTGTGTAAACGGCAGGTCTATCTAATTACATCAACGCCCATATATGTTCTGAGCGCTTCCGGCACAATCACGCTGCCGTCCTTCTGCTGATAGTTTTCAAGGACTGCGACAAGGGTCCTGCCGATTGCGAGTCCTGAGCCGTTCAGCGTATGCACAAACTCCGTGCCCTTTTTCCCTTCACGCCTGAACCTGATATTCGCTCTCCTCGCCTGATAATCGGTGAAATTCGAGCATGAGGAAATCTCCCTGTATTTCTGCTGGCCGGGAAGCCATACCTCAAGGTCATACGTCTTTGCCGCGGAAAATCCGATGTCCCCTGTGCAGAGCGCCACAACCCTGTATGGCAGTCCCAGTTTCTGAAGAATGTCCTCTGCATTAGCCGTCAATAATTCGAGTTCATTGAAAGAATCTTCCGGTTTCACAAACTTTACAAGCTCTACCTTATTGAACTGATGCTGGCGGATGAGGCCCCGCACATCTTTTCCGTAAGAACCTGCCTCGCGTCTGAAACACGGCGTATATGCCGTATAATAGATCGGCAAGTCTTTTTCATTGAGAATTTCATTCCTGTGTATGTTAGTCACCGGGACCTCTGCAGTCGGGATCAGGTAGAACTCCGGATCGACGATCTTGAAAAGTTCCATTTCAAATTTCGGCAATTGTCCTGTTCCCCTCATGCTGTCTTTGTTCACAATAATGGGAGGGAGGACTTCTTTATAACCCTTTGAAGTATTAAGGTCGAGCATGAAATTCATCAGAGACCGTTCAAGTTTTGCGCCGTATCCCTTTGTCAGGGAAAACCTTGCGCCTGCTATCTTCACGGCCCGTTCAAAATCAATAATCCCGAGCATCTCCCCAATGTCCCAGTGGTTCAGCGGCTCAAAATCAAACTGCCTCGGTTCTGCCCATTTCCTTAGTTCTATATTTTCGGTCTCATCCTTGCCGACGGGAACGGACTCATGAGGAATGTTGGGCACGTTCAACAAAAACTCCTCGATTTTTTCTTCCAGCGCCTTGATCTTCTCATCAAGCTCTTTGATCGCGTCTGATACGCCCTTCATCTCTTCAATGAGGCTTGATGCGTCCTGTTTTCGGCTCCGCATCTTGCCTATTTCTTCGGACACTACATTCCTCTTGTTTTTCAGCTCGTCCGCCTCCCGCTGGAGAGACCGCCGCTCTTCTTCAAACTTCAAAAAATCGTCGAGCGTAAGTTTATAGTTCCTGCTATTAAGGGATGTTTTAACGATATCGATATTGTCTCTCACAAACCGGGGATCAAGCATGAATACCTCCTAATATACAAGGTCATAAATATGACGAATTGTCATGTAATCAAATTATACCTAAACATTACATGAATATATTTCAAAAGCAAGGGTAGATGTGCCGGGAAAGGCTTGTAGTTCTCCCCAGCGAATCCGCCTGAGTGCGGACAACACCTTATATACATATAAATCGGTCGGCAAGCCTTCCGCCACTAAAGACAAACTGTAAGATTTGCAGTCATGTGTATCGCAAATAATATCTCGTTGCATTAGAAGGTTTTTTCGGCACATCTGCCCTTGCTTTATTCAACTAATCGCTATGGTCTCTACACCTTCTATTTCAATAACCTTGTTTCTCGAAGACTGTCCGCTGATAATTTTTATAGCGCGCTTTTTAATCCCGAATTCCTCTGAAAGCACCTCTATCAATTCTTCATTCGCAGCGCCTCCGACAGGCGGGGCATGAAGTTTTATTTTAATTATGTCGCCTATTGAGCCTGATATCCCCTTCCCCGAAGACCTTGGTTCCACCTTTATCTTCAATGTTATTCCTTTTTTTGACTTCTGAAAGGGTATATCCATATATGTTTAATGTTACCACAAGAAACAACTCACCGCAGCTTTTAAATAAGTCATCAGTTGCATAAAATGAAAGATTGACATAATAAAAAAGCTTTTAGGTTCTCCTCGGCGAATCCGCCTGAGTGCGGACGACTCCTTAATGCACTATTATCACTGTTCGACATGCATTTATCTAAAAAACACATTAGGTTAAAAGTGCCGTCAGGTGAATATGAATTATCTTTTGTCGCGTTCTAAATGTTTTTTTATTATGTCAATCTTTCATTTTTAGAACCCGTTTTGCAAAGTTCAGGATAACTCCTGTTGATATTTTATTAAAATCATTTAGAATATAATTATGTAGTATTAGTTTAAGTTAATGAAAGCTGAAACAGAACATAAAAAAGGAGGTCGTATGAAAAAGATCATAGCTTTGTTTTTAACCGTATCATTGGCAGCTATCCTCACAGGCTGCACCCAGTATCATGCCCAGGGAGCAAGCACAGGCGCCGTTATCGGCGGGATTGCCGGAGCGCTGCTCGATCATAGAAATCCCTGGAGGGGCGGCGCTATCGGAGCGGCGCTGGGCGGAGCAGCGGGGGCAACTATTGCGGACGTTTCCGTGCAGGCCTCGCGGGAAGCCGTATCCAGCGGCAGGCCTGTGGCGTATATGACTGAAGACGGACGCGGTTTATATCGGGCTGATCCGGTTGATTACAATGCCAAGACAAAATGCCATAAAGTCCAGGAGAGGGTATGGGAAAATGGACAGCTTATAAAGGACCAGACCCGCGAGATCTGCGAGGGCAATATATTAGAAAGAAGATACTGAAAAGTATAGAGAATAGCGATTATAGATGTAACGGCCTTAGAGATTTTTCAAAAAATCTCTAAGGCCTGAAGTATTTTTAATAGGCTTATGGCATACTTTACCCAAACAGGGTATAACGGTTCCCGTATCCTTTCCATAAACAATACCTTTATATGGATAAGATGTTGAAAGGGCTGCTTCGGCCAGTTCACTTCCGGGAGCCGCCTCCACGGACAATTTCAGCATATGGTAGTAGGCGTCCATCGCGCAATAAAAAAACCCCGCATGCAACCCGGCCTTTTTTGCATATTGGGAAAACCGTTTCAAAGCGGCCTCTGCATATTGATGATATTCCGTTTTGCCGGTCATGACGGACAGCTTCAGCAGGAGCATGATAGCGAGCGAATTAGCCGAAGGATTGGGAATATCTTCAATGGTTTTGAGCCTCAGGCCGAGCACATCGCTTTCGGTGTCAAAAAATCCGCCTTCAGCAGTGTCCCGGAATTTGTTCAGGCATATTTCTATAAAATTTTCAGCCTCCCCGAGATATGGAGCATGTCCCGTAACTTCGTAGGCTTCGATCAAGGCTTCCGCAAGATATATGTAATCATCCAACAGAGCTTTAATCCCTTCCGTATGAAAAAGCCGGCCATCTACAAAATGGAGGTCCTTTATCCGTTCAAGGCTCTTAAGAGCAAACTCCTTTAACGTCTCGTCTTTTAATATCCGGTATGCCTTCAGGTATGAAGCGATCATCATCCCGTTTAAGGACGTATAAAATGTACTATCAATAAAGGGAGTTTCTCTTTTATTGCGATAACCCAGCAGCTTTTGCTTTGCGGAGCCGATTATTTCCGAAACTTTTTCCCGCTCCATGCCTGTCTTTTCAGCTATTTCACCGGCGCTTAGAGAGACATGCAAAACCTTTTTTGTTGCGTCATGATGCATGGCGCCTTTCCCGTTGAACAAATGAAGCGATAACACCCTGTATTCTCCGTCATTGAGTATGTTTCTGAATTCTTCATCAGTCCAGGTAAAATATCCTCCTTCGTCATCAGGAGTAACATCGGCATCCTGGCTTGCGTAGAACCCGCCGCCCGGATCAGAGAGCGTCGCGCCGATAAAACGGACAATCCCTTCAGCTACCTCTTTAAAAGATTCATCTCCGAATACGGCGTATGCGTCAATATAGTTTCGCAGGTGCCAGGCATTGTCATCGGTCATTTTTTCAAAGTGAGGAATGGTCCATGCCTCGTCAACGGAATATCTGTGGAAACCTCCGCCAAGCTGGTCATGGAATCCGCCCTTTGCCATGGCTTCGAGGGTCTTTTTTGCGGCAAAGCCGATTGATTCCATCCTTATAAAGTAGAACCTGTTTATCAGCAGTGCAACGGCGCCGGGCATTGGAAATTTCGGAGATGATCCGAATCCCCCGTTCCGTGTATCAAACCGTGTTAGAACGCTCCACAAAGCCTCCTCAACGGACGCTTCACCAATCTCGCCTTCCGATAGTGAATCGGGCTTGAGGGAATTCATAAGCTTCGTGCTTACCTCATCTAAATCAGCCCTTCTCGTTTTATAGAATTCTGCCATGGTCTTTAAGACTTTCCCGAAGCCGGGTCTGTCGGGACCGTCATCCGGCGGGAAATATGTTCCTCCGAAAAAGGGCTTTCCGTCGGGAGTTAAAAAAACGCTGAGGGGCCAGCCGCCGCCGAATCCCATTGCCGATACGGCATTCTGGTATCTCCGGTCTATATCCGGTCTTTCGTCACGGTCGAGTTTTATGCAGATGTAATGTTCATTCATAAACTCTGCCGTTTCTTTATTTTCGAAAGACTCTTTTGCCATGACATGGCACCAGTGGCACCATACCGCGCCGGAGCTTAAAAAGACCGGCTTATCCTGTTGCAGGGCGGCCTTAAAAGCCTCCTCGGACCAGGGATACCAGTCGATTTTCTGACGGGCGGCATGTTTTAGATAGGGCGATCTTTCTTTAAGGAGTCTGTTCATGCCGGGAGGTCCTCTTTTTTTATTTTAACCTTCCTTCCACGACAGTCCAGTTGATATTTTTAAAGAATGAACCTATATAATCAGCTCTCTTGAGTCCATAGTCGAGCATAAAGGCATGTTCAAAAACATCCATGATCAACAGCAGCCTGCAACCGGCCGGATGGGCCACGTCATGCTCGTTGATCCAGAAATTTATTAACCTCTCGTTTGTAATATCCTGATAAAGGGCAACCCAGCCGATCCCTCTCATGGCTCCGGTGGCCTTGAAATCCTTTTCCCACGCCTCATAGCTCCCGAAATCCCCGGTCATCTTCTTTGCCAGACGGCCGTTTTTATCCGGCGAACTTTTACCGCCGAGGTTCTCGAAATAGTATTCATGAAGCCGCATGCCGTTGAACTCCCACCCGAGCCTCCTTTTCAGTTCGGCGAATTCCGGGGTCGCAGCCTTATCATCCTTAAGCATCTGCGCAAGGGTATCGAGCACCTTATTGGTATTTGTCACATACCCCTGATAGAGCGTAAAATGATTTTTTAAAAGCGTTTCACTAAAACCTTCCATCCCGATGAGTTTTGAATAATCATTTGCCGTGTAAGCCATAGCATTTCCCCCTTCGTTTAATTATTATTTTTTAAACCCTGCCTGTACAAGCCTCATGCGCCTCGCCAATTCCCTGAGAGCGTCGGCAAGGCTCATGCCTTTCTCCATCATTTCCCTGATAACTTCGGCCTTTGAGAGTTCATTGATAATCTTTTCACTGTTCCCGTCCATCAAACAGATATTTTCTCCGGTGTCCATTTGCCCGGAGATACAGCCTTCTATCTGTTCAGGTGTATATTTTCCCGCGATCTCTTTTATTTCTTTTATATCCACCTGAAAATGTTGTGCCCTGCCTTACCTAAGGAGTAAACAAAGTTATTTTATCATTACGGGGTGCAAAAGCGATGCCACTATAAAATTTCAAGATTTTTCATAGTGTTAAAGGGATTATACCACACATTATCAGGCAAATTGCCTTTCCCTATGGACAATTTGTCTATTAATACTCGTTTTTCATTCGCAACCGTTCATGAATTTTCGTATAAATTTGCTTATAAACTGTGTTAATATTATTATTAACTTAATAACGCACTACATACTTAGGGGGTGAAATATGATGGGAAAGAACTATTTTTTTACCTCGGAATCGGTTACTGAAGGACATCCGGATAAAATATCAGACCAGATCTCGGACGCGATACTTGATTCTATTATCGCAAAAGATCCGTTTGCCAGAGTGGCCTGTGAAGCGCTGGTGACTACCGGACTTGCCTTTGTGGCAGGAGAAATAACTACGGCCTGCTATGTTGAGATCCCCGATATTGTAAGGGAAACTATAAGAGATATCGGTTATACGAGGGCAAAATACGGGTTCGATTATGAGACCTGTTCGGTAATAACCTCGATTCATGCCCAATCATCGGATATCGCTCTCGGCGTGGATATCGGAGGCGCAGGAGACCAGGGGCTTATGTTCGGCTTTGCCTGTAATGAAACAAAAGAGCTTATGCCGCTCCCGATACTCCTTGCACATAAACTCGCCATGAAACTGGCCGAGCTTAGGAAAAAGGATATCCTCGGCTACTTAAGGCCCGACGGCAAGACACAGGTTACCATCGAATACAGAGACGGTAAACCCTTCAGGGTAGACAGCATCGTTGTTTCAACACAGCATAGCCCCGATGTTACGCTTAAAGAGATAAAGGAAGACGTTATTGAAAAGGTAATCAAGCCCACTATTTCCTCTGAATTCCTGGATGAGGAACATATTAAATACTTTGTAAATCCGACAGGCCGCTTTGTAATAGGCGGGCCTATGGGAGATACCGGTCTTACAGGCAGGAAGATCATAGTCGACAGTTACGGCGGGGTCGGCAGTCACGGCGGCGGCTGCTTCTCGGGAAAAGACCCTTCAAAGGTAGACCGGTCCGGCTCCTATATGGCACGGTATGTTGCAAAGAATATTGTTGCCGCCGGAATTGCCGAGAGAGTCCAGGTACAGATTGCTTATGCAATCGGAGTGCCGGAGCCCGTATCCGTGCTTGCAGAGACATACGGGACCGGGAAAATACCCCAGGAAAAGATCGTGAAAATAATACGTGAAAACTTTAATCTTACCCCGCAAGGCATGATTGATACTCTGGATCTCAGAAGGCCTATCTACAAGAAGACTGCGGCCTATGGACATTTCGGCAGGCTTGATCCTGATTTTACCTGGGAGAAGACGGACAAGGCGAAAGCTCTGCGGAAACAGGCGGGGTTATAGAACTTAGCGATATAAAATTCAAATCCGGAAAAATGAAAGGAACAAAAGATATACAATGATAAAACATGATATCAAGGATATTAATTTGGCGAAAAAGGGAAAATTACGCATTGAATGGGCCGAACAGGAGATGCCCGTTCTCAGGAGCATTACGGAAAGGTTCAGGAAGGAAAAACCCTTAAAAGGTTTCAAGCTGGCTGCCTGTCTGCACGTCACCACTGAAACGGCGAACCTTATGGAGACCCTGAAGGCCGGAGGAGCTGAAGTAGCGCTCTGCGCATCCAATCCTCTAAGCACGCAGGACGACGTTGCAGCCTCTCTGGTGAAATTCTCCAATATGTCCGTTTTCGCTATAAAGGGCGAGGGCAATAAAACATATTACAATCATATCAATGACATCCTTTCAGCAAAGCCCCACATAACAATGGATGACGGAGCAGACCTTGTTTCCACTCTCCATAAGGCAAAAAAGGATTTACTGGGGAATATTATAGGCGGTACGGAAGAGACAACAACCGGCGTCATCCGTCTGCGGGCCATGGCGGAAAAAGGCGTACTTAAATACCCGATCATAGCCGTGAACGACGCCTACACAAAATATCTTTTCGACAACCGTTACGGCACGGGGCAGAGCACAATTGACGGAATTATGAGGGCAACGAACAGACTGATTGCCGGTTCCGTTTTTGTTGTGAGCGGATACGGCTGGTGCGGCAAGGGAATTGCCATGAGGGCAAAAGGGATGGGCGCAAGGGTCATTATTACCGAAATCAATCCGTTAAGAGGCCTTGAGGCGACCATGGATGGTTTTAAGGTAATGCCCATACTGGAAGCGTCAAAGATCGGAGACATATTCGTCACGGCAACAGGCGATATCAGCGTCATTTCCAAAGAATGCTTTGCCGCAATGAAAGACGGGGCAATACTCGCCAACTCGGGACACTTTAATGTTGAAATAGATATAGACGACCTGAAAAAGATGTCAAAGAGCAGGAGAATTATAAGAGATTTTGTCGAGGAATTCACTCTGAAAAACAAGAGGAGGATATATATCCTCGGAGAAGGACGGCTTATCAATCTGGCGGCGGCAGAGGGGCATCCGTCTTCGGTTATGGACATGAGTTTTGCAAACCAGGCCCTCTGCGCGGAGTTTGTTGTCAAAAACCATAAAAAGCTCCAAAACGAAGTCTACAGCGTCCCTGCTGAGATTGACAGAAAGATTGCACTTCTAAAGCTAAGGGCAATGGGCATAAAAATAGACATGCTGACCGCGAAGCAGAAAAATTATCTTGAAAGCTGGGAAATGGGCACTTAGTCCTAATAAGGTTTTTATTGATGATAACCGTTGCGGTTTTGACCTTAAGCGATAAAGGTTCAAAGGGCGAGCGTGAAGATGCAAGCGGACCTATGATACGGGAGATGCTGAAAAGCATCGACGCCGTAGTAAAGTATTATGACATCCTGCCGGACGAAAAAGAACTCATCAAGGGAAAACTTATCGAATACGGTAAGCTGGTTGATCTTATCCTCACAACAGGCGGGACCGGTCTTGGCCCAAGAGATGTTACCCCGGAAGCTACGATTGAAGTCATCGAGAAACAGATTCCGGGCATAGCCGAGTCAATGAGGATAGAGGGCCTGAAAAAGACGAGAAGGGCGATGCTTTCAAGGGCAGTGGCAGGTGTAAGGGGGAAGACATTGATTATCAATCTTCCCGGTAGTCCCAAGGCGGTAAAGGAAAACCTCGAAATCATTCTCGGCGTCCTTCCCCATGCAATAGAAAAGATCAAAGGCGACACGTCTGAATGCGCCACATTAGTGTAGTCACAATAGATATTGAAAAAAAAATTTTAACTCGCCTCATCAGTTGCATAAAATGAAAGGCAGACATGATAAACAACCTTTTAAATGCGACAAAAAGTGATCCATATTCACCTGACGGCACTTTTAACCTGATGTGCCTTTCGGATAAATGTATATCGAACAGTGATATTAGTGCATTATGGAGTCGCTTAAAAGCTTTTTTATCATATCTGCCTTTCAAATTGAGAAATTGTTTTGCAATATTTAGCAGGACTTTAAAATGAAGGATGTTTCTTATACATTAGCCTTTTTTGCCGGTGTTTTATCTTTTTTGTCGCCGTGCGTCCTTCCCCTGCTGCCCTCTTATGTCTCTTTTATAACCGGGCTTTCCTTCAAAGACCTTACGGTCAGGGTAGACCGAAAAGCGGTCAGATATCTTACCTTAACTAACTCCCTTGCCTTCATAGGAGGCTTTTCCTTTGTCTTCATCGCCCTTGGCATTTCGTCTTCTGCGGTAGGAGGTTTGCTGTTTCAATATATTGATTACATCAGGATCATCGGCGGAATACTTGTCATAATCTTCGGCCTTTTCATATCGGACATTCTCAGCCTCGATTTCTTCATGAAAGATAAAAGGATACATCTTACCGGAAAGCCTGCAGGGTATTTCGGGACATTTCTTGTCGGAATGACTTTTGCAGCCGGCTGGAGTCCCTGTGTAGGCCCTTATCTCGGTACGATCCTGCTGTATGCGGGTTCAAAAGGGTCCATGATATATGGACTAAAACTGCTGACAGTGTATTCCCTCGGCCTGGGCATTCCCTTTTTACTGTCCGCGCTCGCCATAAACACCTTTTTAAGCTATTCCCCAAAGATCGTAAAATACATGCGGGCAATAAAGATCGTCAGCGGCGTAATCCTCATTATTTTCGGAGTCATGCTGCTTACAGACCGGTTAAGGGTCCTGTCAAATATGCTGCCTGATTTCGGTATCAAATTCTGATCTGAAACTTAAATTCGCCTTTCAATAATCTCCATCGCCTTTTCAACTGCTCCGGCGTTTTTATTGTATAGCATCCGTGCCTTTGAGCCGATTGCTTTTGACTTTTCGGGTGAAAGGAGGAGGTCTTTTAATTTTGTGAGGAGGTCCTCTTCTCCGACCCGGATAGCAGCGCCTTCTTTGTAAAACTCTCCAATAACCGGAAAATTCTCCATATGCGGGCCGCATATGATGGGCTTGCCCCAATAGGCTGGTTCGAGGGGATTCTGGCCTCCACGGCCTCTGAAACTCTTTCCGATAACGGCGATGTCCGATATGCCGTAAACGGATGACAGTTCGCCGACCGTGTCGAGAAGGACGATAAAACCGTTCAACGCTCTGCGTTCAACGTTCCGCAACTTTACGCTATCTATCCCGGAACGTTTTACAAATGAGACCCCTTTTGATTTGAGCATTTCCTCAACCGGTTTAAACCTTTCGGGATGGCGCGGGGCGATGATCAGATTGAGATCAGGGAAGTCTTCCCTAAGTTTAAGATAAACATCGGTCATTAGTTCTTCCTCGCCTTCAAAGGTACTGCCTGCAACAATAACCGGCCCCTGCAATTCCTTTGTCCATAGCGGGAGTTCCGAAGGAGGTATGGTATCAAATTTGAAATTGCCTAATGTCACAACTCTGCGGGCATCAACTCCCAATTGCCTGATCCTGTCTGCGTATTCCTCACTCTGCATACCGAAGAAATCGACATGGGAAAGAACTTTTTTCATAAAGCGTGATACCTTTTTATAACCTTTAAATGATTTTTCGGATATCCTTCCGTTGAGCAGCAGTACGGGTATTCCTTTCTCATTGAAACCCCTTATCAGGTTGGGCCAGAGTTCGGTTTCAATGACAATCAGCAGGTCGGGTTTTACCCTGTTCAAAACATTGTTCAATATGAAAGGGACATCAAAGGGAAGATAAACAACGGCTGTTCCTTCGGGCGCTCTTTCTCTTGCAACTTTTTGCCCGGTGTCGGTTATAGTGGAAAGGATTATGCTTTTTCCCGGATAGCGCTCTCTTAATTTTTTTAAAAGCGGTGATGCAGCCATAACCTCGCCGACTGATACGGCGTGGACCCAAACAACGGATGAGGGATGAGGGATGAGGGACGCATCTAAAAGACCGAACTTTTCTCTAAGCCATTTTCTTCTGATCTCCGCCGGTCTTTTGAGATATTCAAAAGGCAAAAGAATGATAATTACGATAATATATATGAGGCTATATATAAAATACATTTTTATAGAGTATTACCTCATCAGTTTAGAATGTCTTTTGCAACGTTTAGGTTTATTTTCTCCAGATGACCATTTCCAATATGATATCCGCCACCCTTTGTGATGCTTTTTTGCCGATAAAAGGTCCTTTTATTTTTTTGAACCAGTTGATCATATTTTCCCTGTATTCAATATCAAATATTATCTTCTTAAGCTCTTTTATGGTTTCTCCGGGATTCGCACGCTCCTGAAGGAGCTCGACAACAACCTCTTTGCCGGCGAGAATATTTGCGAGAGATATGTGTTTCACATTTATGATACGCTTTCCGATCTGAAACTCAAGAGGCGACATTTTATACACCACCACCATAGGCACTTCGAGAAAGGCTGTCTGGAGGGTCGCGGTGCCGGATGCAACAACCGCCATATCGGATGCAGCAAGGACTTTGACGGATTCCCCTTTCTTTATTGCTACTCCTTCTTTTTTAAGTATCTCTATAAAGCCACGGTATTTTTGTTCATCGGTGTTAGGAGCAAGGGGCATACAGAACTGATATTCCTTGTTGCCTTTTAATATCTCAGGATCGTTCCTGAATTGCCTTACGACTTCTATCATGAGAGGCAGGAGTTTTTTGAGTTCATGAGGTCTGCTGCCGGGGAGAAGGGAAAGCAGAGGTTTGAACGGGTCGAGGCCGAGAGCGGTTTTAAATTCCGCTTTATTCCCCTTTGCTAAAACACCTTGAATTTCCTCCAGTATGGGATGTCCTACGAAATCACATTTCAATCCGGCGTCTTTATATATCTTTTCCTCAAAAGGAAGTAAAACCGCCATTCTGTTTACAAGGCTTGCGATCTTAGGGACCCTGCCTTTGCGCCAGGCCCATACCTGGGGGCTGACATAATATAAAACCTTTATCCCGAGCGCTTTTGCCTTTTTTGCAACTTTCAGATTGAAGTCGGGATAATCGATCAGCACGAGAACGTCGGGCCTAAATTTTTCAAGAGCTTCTACAGCGTTGTTAAATGCCGTTTTAAGTTTTCTTAATGAAGCAACCGCCTCGATAATGCCGAAGGCGTCGGATATGCGTGAAACGAGTTCGACCCCTGCTTCCGACATCCGCTGCCCTCCGATGCCTATGATGCGGACATCAGGCCATTTGCTCTTTAATGCATTTGCAAGGAGCGCCCCGTATAATTCGCCGGAACTTTCGCCGGAAATGATCATTATCGAGGCCATATCTACGATTTACCCTTGCGCTCTTTTAGTGTTAACAAATTCCAAAATTCTCTTGGAGTTACTATTTTAATACCCTTATAGTGACCGGGGGAAGCTGCAAATAATCAGACGGTTTCTTTGATGACCTTTGCTATCTTCTTTATCGTTGATTCCTCAAGCTCCGGGTACATCGGCAAAGAAAGGACCTCTTTGGCCGCCTTCTCTGTAACGGGGAAATCGCCCTTATGATAGCCTAAAAATCTCAATGCCTCCTGCAGGTGCAAAGGCGTAGGATAATAGACGACTGAGGAGAAGCCGTTTTCTTTCAGTTTGGCCTGTATCCCGTCTCTCTTTTTGTTCCTGATGGTGTACTGGTGATAGACATGGACTGCGCCCTGCTTTTCAACGGGACATTGCACGGTATCGGAAAGGAGCCTGGTGTAAAGGGCCGCCTTTTGTCTCCTTTTGCCGTTGTATTCATCTATATGCCTGAATTTTACAAGAAGGATGCCGGCCTGTATCTCATCGAGCCTGCTGTTGAAACCTACACGTTTGTGTCTGTACGAACCCTTGGACCCGTGGTTTCTTAACTGTCTGATTATTTCAGCCGCCTTTTGATTATTGAGGGTTATCATGCCTCCGTCGCCATAAGCCCCAAGGTTTTTGCTCGGATAAAAACTGAAACAGCCTGCATCTCCGATGCTGCCGGTTTTCTTGCCGTTAAGCTCTGCGCCGAAAGACTGGGCGCAGTCTTCAATGACCTTCAGCCTGTGTTTTTTAGCGATTTTTAGAATTGCATCCATATCGGCAGGATGTCCGAAGATATGAACCGGAAGAATCGCCCTGGTCTTTTTTGTAATATGATGCTCTATTTGACGTGTGTCTATATTTAACGTATCGGGATCAATGTCTGTAAATACCGGCGTGGCCCCGGTATAGAGGATTGCCTCGGCAGTGGCAAAAAAAGTAAAAGGTGTTGTGATGACCTCATCCCCCGGGCCTATATCCATTGCCTCAATCGATAGGTGAAGCGCATCGGTGCCTGAGGCAACCCCTATTGCATGCTGAACACCCTGGTAATCCGATATTTTTTTTTCTAAATCTGAAACCCTTGCACCCAGTACGTAATGACCGCTTTCCAATATTTCCGCAAGAATATCAAAAACTTCACCTTTAATTTCCCCGAACTGCTTTTTAAGATCAACCATCGGAACCATGCTTTGACTTCTCCTCAATTATTGTTTTTTATCATCTCATTTATTTCAAGAACAACCTTGAGTGCGTCTCTTC
>JBAZWR010000067.1:0-14386 GCA_041660325.1 Thermodesulfovibrionales bacterium
GAAAGCCATGAGGTAATGGGTGTAGGGACGATTTTCCGGCAGGACAACGAACCCAGGATACACTTCCACGGGGCTTTCGGGAAAAAAGACATGGTAAAGGTCGGCTGCCTGAGAGGGGCGTCCGAAACCTTTCTCGTGCTTGAGGTCATTATCCTTGAGATAGAGGGGATTGACGCAAAAAGAGAGTTTGACCCGGCAACAGGATTGACGCTTTTGAAGTTATAAAAATAGACCCTTTATTTCAAGGTCAGAGAAAGGGTTTACATCAATTGACAATATCGCAAAAAGTCCTTTTCATGGCTGTCATTCCCGAAGTCCTTAATCGGGAATCCATTCTTTTCAAGAAGTTGCGCACACATGGATTCTCGCCTCGGCGAGTCGCTGAGGTGACCCGCCTTCGCGTGAATGACGACTTTTTACGAGTTCATCTTACATTGCGTTACTTTTATTTGCCTGATACCTGAACGAGCTTATTGCTTTGCAACATATACTTTTGCGTTACATCCAGGGTGGGGCAGCATATTGGATCTTTTTTAGTGTGCTTCACCATTTGTACAATTATGTTTCCATTCTCAATAGACAGAGACTTAATTTTCACCCTGTCACCAAGGGCTGTTGTAGCTATATTCCTCTGCTTGCCCTTTTCTTTTACCATAAAGGCCAGATCATAAAAGAACCCGCTCCCGCCGATATTCGTAACGAGAATAGCGGCAGAGCCCTCTCTGTTTGCCGACTTGCCGAAGGCAATATGGTTAGTTAATGCCACTATCGTTTCCGTGGCCGAACCTTTGGCCGCTTTTGCCCGGTACAGGCCGCGGGAAAGCTTTACCTTACCTTTGTACATAGAAAGTGAAGAATATTCGGCGTTTTCAAGATCATTCTCTTTGACGGCAGACTCTTTAACAGCGGACTCTTTGATGACGGCAGACTTTTTAACAACAGGCTGTTTTTCCTCTCCCTGAACTTTAGCCGGCACGGTTTGACAGCCTTGAGAAAATGACAAAACAAAAAACATTATCGGAAGTATTAGAAGAGAAGCATTGCACTTTAAAAATTTTCTTATCATGATCTTCCTCCTGGTTATTGAATATATATTTTCATCGGTAATGATATTAACACAATATTGATAAAAAATTGTATCCTCTTTCATCTGATAGTCTTTAATTTAAGCAAAAAACATTAGGTACATTAAATTGCACGGCTTTGTTAGTCGAATTTAAGCATAAATAATACGGTCATTGGCAATAAATTTATTTGGACATCCGCAGTTTTTGGGTTAAAATTCCTTGCATTCTTTTTTGAAATCTGTTATCCAATAAGCAATGGACAATAATGCCGAAACCACAGTACAGCAGACATATCTGAAGAATTTAGAGAAAAAAGTTGAAGACCTCAGAATACTGACCGAAGTTTCAGCGACGATCTCTTCCACGCTTGACATGAAAGAGCTTATGACCCTTGTTATGGAAAAGGCCAAGAGCGTAATGGACGCCGAGGCATGTTCTATTCTGCTTTATAACAGAGACACCGGCAAGCTTGAATTTGAGGTGGCTTTGTGCAATGAAGGGGAGGCGTCGGACCTTTTAAAGAAAAAAATTACGCTTGATATCGGTCAGGGCATTGCAGGCTGGGTTGCAGAAAATCGGGAATTGCTGATTATCAGAGACGTTAAATCAGACAAAAGGTTCTTCCAGGATGCCGATAAACTGACGGGGTTTGAGACAAGGAACCTTATAGCCGCTCCGCTTATCGGAAGGAGAGGGCTTATAGGCGTTGCGGAATTAATCAACCTGAAAAGAGAAGATTATGATTTGGAACTTATACGGATGCTTACAAAGCAATTTGCCATTGCGATAGAGAATGCCCTTTATCATACCGAGTCGCTTGAAAAGGAAAGGCTGAAGCAGGAGTTAGAAATAGCCGCCACCCTGCAAAGAAGTTTTCTCCCTGAATCGCCTGTTTTCAGAAAGGGCAACATCATGACCGCGGCAGTTAATATTCCCGCCAAACAGGTGGGCGGAGACCTCTATGATTTCATTGAACCTGTAGACGGCAAGGTCGGAGTTTTCATAGGAGATGTGTCCGGAAAAGGAGTATCCGCAGCATTATATATGGCAAAGATAATCAGCGATTTCAGGTATCTGGCCCATGAGGTCAATTCTCCTGAAACCGTTATGGACCGCCTGAATACCGTACTTTCCCGAACGCCGAGAGGCATGTTCCTGACCGCTATTTATATGATAATAGATACGGTAAAATGCGATTTGAAGGTATCCGTAGCAGGTCATCCGCCTTTTTTATGGATTACGGGTAAAAAAGTAAAGGTAACGTCCCTGCCTGCCGGGCCTCCGCTTGGTATTATTCCTGAAGATTACCCGGTCAGCCGGCTTTCACTGAATAAAGGCGACAGGTTGATACTTTTGACGGACGGGGTTTTTGAAGCGAAAAACAGGGACGGCGGCAGGATCGGTTTTGATGCCGTTGTTGATTTCGTCCGAAAACATGCGGCAGATGAAAATATCATCGACAAGCTGACCGATCATGTCAATGAGTTCTCGAAAGGGGTTGAGCAGACTGATGATCTTACCATCGTGGAAGTAAGGTCCCTGTGAAAGATTCTATAACCGTTTCCATTCCTTCGCACCCTAAGTATCTCTCCGTTATCAGGGCCATTACGGATAGAATAGGGCAAATACACGAAATGGATGAAAAGGTGATCGGTGATATCAGACTGGCTGTTGATGAGGCATGTTCAAATGTTATCAAACATGCATATAAGGGTGACGTTTCACGGAAGATTATTATAAAATATACGATCAAGCCTGATAAATTTCAGGTCGTTATCGAAGACAACGGTTTAACGGCCAGGAGAAAAGCTTTAAAAGGAAGAGACCTTGACGATATAAGGCCCGGAGGCCTGGGTATCCATTTTATAAAAAGGGTCTTTGATGTGTTTGAGCTGGATGAGAAGAAAAAGAAGGGAAACAGGTTGATACTGGTGAAATATTTTAAATGAAAATAAAGAGCATCGATTATAAGGGCAAAAAGATAATAGCGATAACCGGCGATATAGATATGTATTCATCTCCCGAACTTAGGGATGAAATGATGGCGCATATCAGTAAGAAAGCGACGGCATTGTATATAGACCTGGAGTCGGTTACCTATATTGACAGTTCAGGGATAGCAACCTTTGTTGAAGGGCTAAAGTGTATGAAGTTGTACGGTGGAAAACTGCAGTTCTGCGGAATACCGAATAGCATACTGGAGATCTTCAGATTTTCGAAACTTGACAGGGTGTTTGAAATACACAGCACGGTAGACGATGCCATCAACAGTTGAGAGCTTCTTTGGTTTCATAGGTAAAAAGACGACCCCTTTTTTAAAGGACATTCATGACGCCTCAAAAATATTAAATGACGTATTTTACTGGACCTTCATCTCTCCTTTTAAAGGTATTCCGGTAAGATTTAAGGCAAGCATCAACGAGATGGTGAAGGCCGGGTATAATTCCGTGCCGATCATTTCGGTCATTTCCTTTTTTATAGGAGTGATCCTCGCTTTTCAGGCCGCCTATCAGTTGAAGAAGGTCGGCGCCCTGATCTATGTTGCAAACCTTGTCGGTGTGTCCCTGACACGCGAACTGGGACCGATTATGACGGCTATTATCGTTTCCGGCAGGAGCGGTTCGGCCTATGCCGCAGAGATAGGCTCCATGAAAGCTGCCGAGGAAATCGACGCGCTTGTCAGTATGGGAATAAACCCCGTGCGCTTTATTGTTGCGCCTAAGCTCATTGCACTTATGATTATGGTGCCTGCTCTGACGATTATTTCCGACCTCATAGGGATTTTCGGGGGGTTCGTGTTGTCCGTGACTATACTCGAAATCCACCCTGTAAACTACTTCCAGCAGTCCGTAAATGCGCTCCTTGTGAAAGACGTCTTTACCGGCCTTATGAAGGCATGGGTTTTTGGCGTCGTGATTACGATTGTCGGGGCATATCAGGGTTTTAAGGTGTCCGGTGGGGCCGAGGAAGTAGGGCGAAGGACAACCGCGGCAGTGGTCTCGTCCATATTTCTTGTGATAATTTTCGACCTGTTTTTTACGGCGTTGTTTTACTATTTTACGTAGACAAAAAAGCGGTAATGGAATAAATTCACCGATTGCATAAAATGAAAGGAAGACATGATAAAAAAGCTTTTAGGTTCTCCTCGGCGAATCCGCCTGAGTGCGGACGACTCCTAAACACTATTAACACTGTTCGATATGCATTTATCTGAAAGGCACTTTAGGTTTAAAGTGCCGTCAGGTGTATATGGACTATCTTTTGTCGCATTCTAAATGTTTTTTTATCATGTCTAGCTTTCATTTTGAAAATGTGTTTTGCAGGGTTTAGGTATATTCATAAATGGAAACGGCTATAGAAGTCAGCAATCTTGTCACCCATTACGGAGACAGGGAGATATTGAAGAATATCTCATTATCCATTCCGAAAGGCATGACCACGGTTATCCTCGGCGGCAGCGGCTGCGGAAAGAGCACCTTACTGAAACATCTAATAGGTCTCCTGAAACCCACGAAGGGTAAAATAAACATACTGGGCAATGATATAACTGCAATGAACGAAGACCGTTTGAATGAGGTTAGAAAAAAGATGGGGATACTGTTTCAGGGAGCGGCTTTACTTAACTCTATGACGATCATGGACAATGTATCGCTCCCCCTGCGTGAACATACGAAGCTCAAGGAATCTACAATGGAGATTATGGTGCGCATGAAACTTGACCTTGTAGGACTCTCGGGATTTGACGCCTTTTATCCTTCACAGCTTTCCGGCGGTATGAAGAAGAGGGCGGGTCTTGCACGGGCCCTGGCTCTCGATCCGGAACTGTTGTTTTTTGACGAACCATCCGCAGGCCTTGATCCTGTTACTGCCGCGGGTCTTGACGAATTGATCCTGAAACTCGGCAAAGTATTCAGGATGACCATTGTTGTCGTAACCCATGAACTTCCCAGTGTATTCGCTATTGCGGATTATGTTATCATGCTTGATAAAGGAGAGGTGTTGTTCTCCGGGACCCTTGAAGAACTAAGGGCCTCGGACCATCCGAGGATACGGATGTTTCTCGAAAGAAAGCCTGAAGAAGAGATGTATTCGCCCGAGGATTATTTCAGGGTGATAGCAGGGGAGTAAGGATATGAAAGAAGAAGTAAAGGCCGGCATAATCATAGTTTCCGCCATAGCAATACTTAGCGTGTTTATCGTCCTGATAGGCGGCGGGCAATTTTTTCAAAAATATGACAATTATTATGTGAAGGTCATGAATGCCGCAGGACTTGAGACCGGCGCCCAGGTCAAACTCGGAGGCGTAAGGATTGGGAGGGTTACGGACATCAGACCGCCTCTCAAGCCGGGCGAACCCGTAAGCGTCGAGATCGGCCTTAAAAAAGGCGCTATCCTGTACGAGGGAACAAAGGCCCTCATTACCCAGGTCGGGTTTGTCGGCGATATCTACCTGCTGCTTTCCGTAAACAACACTACAAGTAAGATAATAAAACCCGGAGATGTTATTCCTTCCGAAGAACTTATGCAGATGGATATTCTTATGTCAAAGATTAATGTTTTATCGACATCCGTAGAGAAGCTGGTCAATGATGTTGACAGATTATTTAACGAAAAGAACGTAAAAGGCATTGAGGCATTGATAGGGAATACGAACAGCGCCATCGTATCAAGCTCGTCAAGTATCGATAAAATCGCCTCAAGCCTAAAGGTTTCGACTGATAAACTGGAACGGGTTTTGAGCGAGGTTGAGGACCTCGTGAAAGGCAATAAAGGCGATGTTTCACAATTGCTCAAGAAGGCGCGGGAAGATATCGAGAAGGCGGGTGATATGATTAAGAGCATCGAGAAAACGTCTAAATCCGTTGACAGGGCTGTTGACCATCAGTCGAAAAATCTTGACCATCTTGTCAACTCGATGACACGTACTACGGAAGAATTACAGGACCTTCTGCAGGAGATAAAAAACAAACCCTGGAGTATTATTTATAAAGAGAAAAAGGGGGAATAATATGAAAGAAAAACGATTCCGGACCCTCCACAATAACGGCGGGCAAGCCCTCCACAATAACGGCGGGCAAGCCCTCCAAAAGACCGGCGGGCAAGCCCTCCAAAAGACCGGCGGGCAAGCAAGCCGGAATAACAGCCATGCTGAATTTGCAATCCGATCTATAACGGTTTGTTTAATGGTTGCCGTTTTTTTTCTTTCCGCCTGTACCATGCCTGATACTAAAATCTATAGTCTTAATCTTAACGCCCCTGAAATATCCTCCCCTGTCAAAGACGGTTTTTCCGATAAATCCCTTGTCATTCTGGTCAACGCGCCGAGATATCTCTCGCAGCCTTATATCGCCTACAGGAATTCGCCCTATGAACTGGAGCTATCAAGGTATTCCAAATGGGAAGCGTCACCGCAGGAGATGTTCAGAGGGGCATTGAAGAATTATCTTTCAGCGGCAGGCGTATTTAAAGAAGTAAGGGTATCTAATGTCGTGCCTGAGGGTTTTTATTCCCTTGAGATAGACATAAAGAAATTTGAACGGTATGACGAGGGGAATGACTCTTACGGGGAACTTATGTTTGATTGCGCTTTGTACTCTTCGGATGAAGTCCGGATATCCGGCAGTACTATATCAAAAAAGATAAAGCTTGAAGACAGAACATACCTGAACCTTGCAAAAGGATTAAGCAAAGCATTGGACCAGGCAATAAAAGAAGCAATAGAAGCGGTAATGGCAAATCAAAAAACCCGGCATTATTAATAAGGCTGCAAGTATGGGAACATTAGTTATAAAATCCATCCTAACTCAACGGTAAGCAGGATGGTGAATAAGGGGATATGAGATTATGTAAGAAACAAGACCTGACCCTGCTACTTGTGACCTTTAAGCCTAATGAGAAATATTAATACACTTTTGACATATAAGTCGGGGCTTCCATTTATGTTTGGGGCCTTATGTATGACTGTCAGCGGAGTTTTTTTTGCTGCTGGCATGATCGCCGAGGCAGCTATAGGGCGCCCGAGTTCGACATTTGCTATTGGTTACATACAAGTACCAATAGCAGCGCTGGCTGTGGGTGCAGTTGGCTTCGCTATTGGTGCTTTTGTTGCTCAACAAATAGGCCGGTATCGTCCTCAATGGGAGCACTTCATAAATATAAAATCGCCGCTCGTAGTAAGTTTGTTTCTGATAATTCTCTCTGTCGGCGTATATTTGTCAGCTAATGCCGGCTATACCAATGTTAAATATTTTGAGGAACTATCAAAGCCACACGTGATTAGCGATAACAGAATCCTATCAAAAGTTTCCAGCCTTCCATTCAATTTCCCCAGCTTTCAGGATTCTGTCAAAACTTGGGATCTTAGTAAAGAATCTGACAATTTGGTTCGTTCTTTAATTGTTTGGATGGGAGGCGCGGATGGAATGATCCCCACCATTAGCTGGAATAATCGTCAGGTCACTGTGGTGTCCGAGAAAGACATAATAATCATACGTGATAACGCAAGAAATATCGCTCAAACTGATTTAAGGAAATACAACTACACTCGTGAATTGTGGGCTATTCCGGTACGCCTTCATCTGCAAGAACCGGAGTATCTTGCAGTGTTTGTCAATCTCCGTTCTACATCAAACCGTGCAATGGTGCTTGTCTATAATCATGGCGGGTCTATAGTGTATCATGAAATACTGGAAAGAAAGGGGTGCGAACCCACTATTAGAAAAGTAACTGACCTGAAAAGTCACCAAGAATCTATTGAGGTAAAGACTCATGAGACTTTTTATCTAGTTGCATCTAATTAATGTCTGAGCATAAAGTAAAGACAAAAAAGAAATGGCTTAACAAGGCACTCGTGCGGATGGCCTATAGCCACCGCACAGTTTGATCGTTAAGTGTATGTCGATATGAAGGATCCATCAATTTCCAAATATATTTCTATAGTCACACCTTATGGGTTTGTAGTTGCTTCCCTGTATTTGTTCGCTTTCTGGGGGAGCTTTAGGCTTAATATTTTAGAATTTGCTAGCTTTTCAGACGTGATCAGGCTGGCCCTTTATCCTCTTGCCATATCTCTCATAATGTTTTTGCCTGGATTCGCCCTTTCTGAATTAATATCTGGTAATTCCTTGCCAACTGGTGGAGGGGCGGATAGTACGATAGGACGCTTAGGACACAAGCATTGGCGTATTCTGGTGGCTGCAGATATAGTCATCGCATTAGCTTTGGCAATGTTCTTAGACGAGCCAGTGATCCATATGGGGTCAGGTCTTGTTTCTTGCATTTTAAGCGATTGTTATGTTATAAAACAACATGGCAAGACCGTTAAGAATAGAATATGACGGAGCAGTCTATCATATAACATCACGAGGAAATGCAAGGAAACCCATCTACAAAGAAGACGAAGACAGAAGGATATTTCTTCAGGTGCTTCATAGAGCAAATACCCGATACAACTGGCTATGTCATGCCTATTGTCTTATGAATAATCATTATCACCTGATCATAGAGACACCTGATGGAAATCTATCTCACGGAATGAGGCAAGTAAATGGGTTATATACCCAGCTATTCAACAAGAGGCATAACAGGGTTGGACATATATTACAGGGCAGATACAAGGCGATATTAATCCAGAAGGAAAGCCATCTGCTTGAGGCAAGCAGATATGTGGTGTTGAACCCTGTAAGGGCAAAGGCAGTAAAAGACCCCGATGAATGGAAATGGAGCAGCTACCGTGGCACAGCAGGAAAAGAGAAACCCAATTCTTGTTTGACAAAGGACTGGATATTAGGAGAATTTGGATCAAAGAGAAGACAGTCGGAGAAGAAATACAGAGAATTTGTCATGGCTGGGATAGGTGAAGAAAAAATCTGGAAAGATGTAAAGGGACAGAGTATTCTTGGAGAAGATGAATTTATAGAAAGATTTTTAAATCATGTAAAAGGATATGAAGAAGTAAAGGAGATACCGAAGAACCAGAGATATATTGGAAGACCCGGACTTGCGGAACTACTGAAAGCTACAAAAGGAAGAAAAGAGATAAGCAGAAAAGCAAAAGAGGCTATAGAGAAATATGGATACAGCCAGAAAGAGGTTGCTGACTATCTGGGGATACATTACTCAACGGTAAGCAGGATGGTGAATAAGGGGATATGAGATTATGCAAGAAACAAGACCTGACCCTACTACTCACTACTACTCTATATATAAGCATTGACATGATTTAGCGGCAATACGTATACTACACGTATAAAGAAAGGGAGGATTTCAATGCAAAAAAAATTGACTATAACTATAGCTGAAGAAGTTTACGAGGGACTTTATAAAACCATTGGCCCCCGCAAAATCAGCAAATTTGTTGAGGAATTAGTTCGGCCGCACGTAGTTCGCCCAAATCTTGAATTGGCATACTCCAAAATGGCAAAGGACAAAAAGCGGGAAGCAGAAGCCCGGGATTGGGCCGAGACAACTCTCAAGGACATAGCGCATGAAAAGAGGTGAGGTCTGGTGGGTTAATTTTGATCCCTCGGTCGGCGGAGAGATCAGAAAAAAACGTCCTGCCGTAATAGTCAGCAACGATGCATCAAACAAGTTCCTCAATCGAGTTCAGGTTCTTCCTCTCACCGGCAAGACGGATCATCCGTATCCCAGCGAAGCACTTGTCATATTTAACAACAACGAAAGCAAGGCCATGGCTGATCAACTTGCTACAGTAAGCAAGTTGCGACTATTCAAACGTGCGGGCGTGCTTTCAGAAGAAGATATGCTCAGAATCAACGAGGCCATCAAGATACAATTAGACATTTATTAAAAGGGGCTAACAAATTCACCCGGACCGACCGGGAATAACGCTTTTTTGTCCTTAGTCTTAGGCTTGTTACCCGGCGGCTTCGTTATATTCTTCTATCAGTGTTTTAACCAGTTCTTTTACGGAGATAATCTCTTTTGCCCTGTAGGCGTTCTCTCCGGCAAATGCAAAGCCGTGTGAAAGATTGCCTTTCTTGGCGTTTATCAGGGCAAGGGTAATGCAATAGGGACTATTCTTGAAGTCACATGTTTTCAAACAGTGATACGGGCATTTAAAAGGCTTCTTTTTGCCCTGACTGACTTCGTCAATAAAGGTATTCCTGATTGCTCTTCCGGGCAAACCTACCGGGCTTTTGATAATTACCATGTCCTCTTTGCTTGAATCAATATAAGTCTGTTTAAATTTGTCCGATGCATCGCATTCATGCGTAGTGACAAACCGTGTTGCCATCTGTACCCCCGAAGCTCCCAACTGAAAGAATTTATAAATATCAGCCCCCGTATAAATGCCTCCGGCCGCAATAACGGGTATCGGTTTACCGTATTGTTTTTCAAAAGGTTTTACCGCTTCAACTACTTCGGGGATAAGCTTCTCTAAAGCATGATCCGGGTCATCGATCATCTCCGCTTTAAACCCGAGATGTCCTCCCGCCTTTGGTCCTTCTACAACGATGGCGTCCGGAAGGTAGTTGTATTTCTCCGTCCATTTTTTTGCAATAATAGTGGCCGCCCGCGCAGAGGAAACAATAGGGACTATTTTAGTCTTTATCCCTTCGGTTATATATTGCGGAAGATTCAGGGGGAGCCCGGCGCCTGAAAAGATAATGTCTATCTTCTCCTCGATGGCGGTTTTAACCAGATCGGCAAAATTCGTCAACGCCACCATGATATTGACGCCAAGTATCCCTTTTGTCAGTTCCCTGGCTTTTCTGATCTCGCTTCTTAAGCCTTTGATATTTGCTTCAAGATAATTTGTGTAAAAATCAGGCTCATTCATTCCGATACCGGCAGTGGCGATAATCCCTATACCGCCTTCATTAGCTACTGCCGAGGACAGACTGGAAAGAGAAATTCCAATGCCCATTCCTCCCTGAATGATCGGAAGTTTTGCCGTCAAATCCCCTATCTTTAAGCTTTTTAATCCCTTGAGGTCCATGAAAAGTCTCCTTTATCTAATCTTGGCAAGATCCGGAGAAAAAGAGAGAAGCCGTCTATCCTGCCTAAAAATTACTCTGAGTGTAGTTTAAAACATTTTAATGATTTTTTAAACAGATAGTAACCGGTTAGCGTATTATTTATGCTTTATCTTTAATTATTTCGTTCAAAGAGTCGAGTATAGCGTCTAATTTATCGATTTCCTTTGTCCCGCCCTGCGCCATATCGGGTTTGCCGCCGCCCCTGCCGCCGGTTAATTTGGTTATATTCTTTAAAATATCTCCGGCATGGAATCTGTCCGTCAGGTCTTTTGTGACCATACAGACAATCGCAGCCTGGCCTTCCGTGACTGAATAGAGAATGATGATGCCGGAATTCATACGGTCCCGGATATTGTCGGCAAGGAGGCGGAGTTCGTTCTGGCTCAGACCGTCCTGCCGTATCTTTACAACCTTGACTCCGTCTATCTCACGGGCATTTTTCACTGCATCCGTTATGCTGTCTTTTGAAGAGCCGGTTTTCAGTTGCCGGATTTCTTTTTCCATGGTCTTTACATCGGCAAGGAGTTTGTCTATCTTCTCCAAAGGGATTTCCGTTTTTAGAACTCCCTTGATCTCATCGAGTTCCGACTTTTTCCGTCTGAAATACTCAAGGGCCGGTTTGCCTGTTAATGCCTCTATCCTCCTGATGCCGGACGCTACACTGCCTTCGGATACGATCACGCATAGTCCAATTTCACCGGTAGACCTGCAATGGGTCCCGCCGCAGAGTTCTTTGCTGAAATCACCGGTTGTTACAACCCTGACAGTCTCACCGTATTTTTCATCAAACAACGCCATGGCGCCCGTTTTCATTGCCTCATCAACCTTCATAATATCCGTCCTTACAACGAGGTCTTCGAGGATTTTATCGTTTATTACGTCTTCAACCTTTATTATCTCATCATCCTGCATTGCAGTGAAATGGGTGAAATCGAACCTGAGTCTCTCAGGATCAACAACGGAGCCCGACTGCTTGACATGATCGCCGAGTACCATACGCAATGCCTTATGGAGGAGGTGAGTGGCTGTATGATTGCGCATAGTAGATTTTCTCATAAATTCATCGACAGCGCAGGTGACATGCTCGCCCTTTGTTATTTTCCCTTTGGTTACTTTAACCTGATGCACATAAATATCGGGCGACGGCTTTTTTGTGTCCAAAACAATTACATGAGAATCCTTTGTGATGATTGTGCCTTTGTCCCCTGCCTGACCGCCTGATTCTCCATAAAACGGTGTTTCATCAAGTATTATTACTCCTTCATCACCTGCATTTAATTCTTTTACTGATGCATCATTTTTTACAAGATCTAATACGTTAGCTTCAGTAAATAATCTGTCATATCCGACAAAAACCGTCCGGCCGGTCTCACCGTAAAATTGTGCGGCAGGCATTGGTGCAACGCCATTCAACGTTCCTTTTGACTTATCACGATGCGATTCCATTTCTCTATGGAAGGATTCTTCATCAATGCTGAGCCCCGCATCCATTGCAATGTCTTTTGCAAAATCCAGAGGCAGCCCGTGGGTCTGCTGAAGCCTTGCAATTTCTTCTCCCGGGATTATCCGAAGTCCGTCTTTTATTGTTCTTGTTACAACATCATCAAATAAATTCATTGAAGTTTCTATTGTTCTATGAAAATTTTCTTCTTCTATCTGTAAAAGCTTTTCATTCCTGTTCTTCTCTTGAACGATTTCAGGATAAACATCCCCGATCGCTGCTATGACTGAACCGGTTAAACGATAAAGACATGGCTCATGAATATTCAGCAGTTTCGCGTGTCTTGAAGCCCTGCGGATGACCCTCCTCAGCACATAACCCCTTCCTTCATTAGAGGGTACGCAGCCTTCCGACAGCATGAATATACTCGCGCGCATATGATCTGCAATGACCCTCATTGACGCAGTATGTTCGGGAGATGCGCCATAGGATATCCCGGATAAAGATGAAATAGCGCTGATTATCGGTTCAAAGAGGTCCGTATCAAAATTGTTTTGTTTGCCCTGAAGCACTGCGCTGATCCGTTCAAGACCCATTCCTGTGTCTATGCTCGGTTTTGGCAGAGGGGTAAGCTGACCGGATTCGTCCCTGTTAAACTGCATAAAGACAAGGTTCCAGAGTTCAAGGAAACGGTCGCAGTCGCATCCGACAGAGCAATCGGGTTTGCCGCACCCGATATGGCTTCCCTGGTCTATGATAATCTCGGAACACGGTCCGCAGGGGCCCGTATCGCCCATCTGCCAGAAGTTGTCCTTTGCCCCGAGCCTGACTATTCTGTTGTCGGGAATTCCCGTCAGGTCGGCCCAGAGTCCTGCGGCCTCATCATCCTGCTCATAGACCGAGACATAGAGTTTTTCCTTCGGCAATTTAAATTGTCCGGTAAGAAGGTCCCAGCCGAAGAGTATCGCGTCTTTCTTGAAATAATCACCGAAGGAAAAATTGCCGAGCATTTCAAAAAAGGTATGATGCCTGGCGGTATGTCCTACATTTTCAAGATCGCTGTGTTTGCCTCCTGCACGCATGCATTTCTGACAGGTCACTGCGCGATTGAAAGGGGACTTTTCGGAACCCAAAAAAACTTTTTTAAATTGGACCATGCCGGCATTAACAAAGATCAACGTAGGGTCATTCCACGGGATAAGAGGTGAACTTGGAACGATTTTATGGCCTTTTGACTGAAAGTAGTCAAGAAAGGCAGTGCGTATCTCCGAGCTTTTCATAAGCCTCCATTTGGTAAAATTTAACCACAAAGAACATGTTTCAACGGTTCAAACAGCTTAAACGGTTTAACATGTTCTAAGTGGTTAATTGTGTCGTTACAAATTTATCAATCGTATATGTCTTATTTTACATAAATCAATTTGCCGTTATAGAACACAAGGATTTTTTGGCCGAAAATCCCAAATTTCGCATAAATCCATTCTTCCCTTGGTTTTCCATCGTAAGGTTCAAGGATTTTTTGAAAATCCGGATTTCCCCATGCATAGCGCACCTGCTCGCTCGTCATTCCAGGGGATATCTCGCCTTTTCTGATATGCTCCTGAATGTTTGCAGGAAAACTCTGGATCTCGGTTTCGGAATAGCGCACCTGGTGAATGCAGCCTGTCTGCAAAAGAAAAACAAGCATGAAAGAAAGAACTACGGAAAAAATAACGGCTTTTTTCATTTTAATCCTCCTCATTTGATAATATATTCTTTAAAACTGTTGATATGGTTTCGGGAGAGTAGCCCCTTCTGAGCAGTTGAGCATATAATCTCCTCTTCACTGTTGCGGGCGGAAAGGTCTTCAAAACCCTGAATTTTTTTTCTATATACCT
>JBAZWR010000068.1:0-14259 GCA_041660325.1 Thermodesulfovibrionales bacterium
TTCAACAAAAATGGGGGCGCTGACCCTTAGAGCGACGGCAACCGCATCGCTCGGTCTTGAGTCAACATAGGTTTCTTTTTTCCCGTCGTTAAGGCAGAGAAGGGCATAATAGGTGTTGTCCTGTATTTCCGTTATGACGATCTTCGCTATCTTCACTTTAAGACCGTCCGCAATATTTTTTACCAGATCATGCGTCAGAGGGCGGGGCGTTTCAACCTTGCCCAGTGCAAGGGCGATAGAATCAGCCTCGGGTTTGCCTATCCAGATGGGAAGGGTGTTGCTTCCGTCCACTTCCTTTAAGAGCAGGATATACATATTGCTGCGGGGATCAAAGAGCATCCCTTCAACCTTCATCTGAACAAGCATTTACCGGTACCCCAATTCACGCAGAAGCTGGTTGTCATTTCTCCAGTTCTTTTTTACTTTGACCCATAATTCGAGGAAAACCTTTGTATTCAGGAGGTTCTCTATATCAATTCTTGCCTTGCTTCCTATGGATTTCAGCATTGAACCGCTCCTGCCTATTATTATAGCCTTTTGACCGTCTCTTTCAACATAAATATTGCAGTTTATTGATACGAGACCGTCTTCCCTTTCCGTCCATTGATTCACCTCGACGGCAACAGAGTGAGGCACCTCTTCCCCGGTCATATCCATGATCTTTTCCCTGATTATCTCGGCAGCCATAAATTTTTCCATTTGGTCGGTTACAAGATCGTCGGAATAGTATTTCGGCCCCGGCGGAAGGTATTCATATATCCTGTCAAGAAGAAGGTCTATTCCATTCATGGTAAGCGCTGAAATCGGTATTATTTCCGTAAAGGGATGGAACTCCCTGTATTTTTCAATAACCGGCAGCAGGTCCTCTTTTTTAACGGAGTCAATCTTGTTTATGAGCAGAAAGACAGGAGTGCGGATATTTTTTGCCAGGTCCATAATCACCTTTTCGGTTTTTCCGGGCTCACGGGGCTCCGTCATAAACAGTACAAGGTCAACCTCGTCTAATGATTCCATTGCAATTTTGACCATGGCTTCACCCAACTTATGTTTCGGCTGATGAATCCCCGGAGTATCGATAAATATTATCTGTGCATTCGGAAGCGTCTTTATCCCGACAATCCTGTTCCTCGTTGTCTGAGGCTTCGGGTTTACAATGGCAATCTTTTCGCCGAGGATAGCATTCAGGAGCGTGGATTTTCCGACATTCGGTCTACCGATGATCGCTACGTAGCCGGAATGAAACTCTTCATTATTTGATTCTTTTTTCATCCGAGTTTCCCCAGCGCTTCTCTTATCCTGTCAACGCCCTTCTTTACTTCCTCTATCGCTGTTGCGTAGGAGAGCCTTATGTAATTGTCGTCACCGAACGCGCCGCCGGGCACGAGTGCGACATTTGCTTTTTCAAGGAGATACATTGCAAGTCCCGATGAATCCGGGATTTTCAGACCGTCAACAGACCTGCCGTAAAATTTAGATGTGTTCGGAAATGCATAAAATGCCCCGGTCGGAGTAATACAGCTCATATCATTTATGGAGTTCAATTCATTCACAAGAAATTTCCTTCGTTTGTCAAATTCCGCAAGCATGGTTTTGATGAAATCCTGCGGCCCGGTTAATGCTTCAACCGCCGCTTTCTGAGATATGGAGGTCGGGTTCGATGTAGACTGGCTCTGAATATTCGTCATGGCCTTTATGATCTCTTTGCGCCCTGCTGCAAAGCCGATCCTCCAGCCTGTCATGGCATAGGACTTTGAAAGACCGTTTACGACTATCGTCCTTGCCTTTATCTCTTTGCTCAGTGAAGCAATGCTGATATGCCTGAACCCGTCATAAGTAAGCTTTTCGTATATCTCGTCGGAAACCACATAGAGATTGTGTTTCAGGACCAGCTCGGCTATCCGCTCGATGGTCCCCCTGTCATAGGTCAGGCCTGTCGGATTAGAGGGAGAATTTAAAATAAGCATTTTAGACTTCGGCGTTATATGCGATTTCAGGACCTCGGGTTTGACCATAAAGGAATCACTCTCGTGTGTCCGGATAAAAACAGGCACGGCGTCGTTTAGCAGAGCCTGGTCGGGATAGGAAACCCAGTAAGGCGCGGGGATCAAAACCTCGTCTCCCGGGCTTAACAATGCCTGTGAGATATTATAAAGGCTGTGTTTGGCGCCGCATGAGACGATTATCTCTTCGCGGGTATAATCGAGATTATTGTCCCGTTTAAATTTATCAATAATTGCGTCCTTCAACGGGTCTATGCCGCTGACAGGGGTATATTTTGTAAAACCCTCCCGGATAGCCTTTATCGCCGCTTCCTTGATATGTTCAGGGGTATCGAAATCAGGCTCCCCCACCCCGAAATTTACTACATCAATCCCTTGTGCCTTCATCGCTTTGGCCTTCGCGTCGATAGCCAATGTCGGTGAAGGTTTTATCTTGCATGCCCTTTCAGAAAGCATCTTTTAGTTCCTCCGCCTGGTGCTTCTCCTGTTGAAGGTCGAGGTCGAGGTTGATTACCATTCCGCCGTGCTTGTTGAATTCGGGGTCCCTGCTCAGTTTCAGATGCCTTTTATGGGCCTTTAAAACCGATTCCGCCGCCTTTTTCAAAGCTTCTTCCATGGATGTGCTCATATCGAACTTTCCGGGCTTAAACACGGGCGGGACGCCGTTTTCTCCAATGCCCTCGGCAAAATGCGCTACCTGTTTCATCTTCTCCATTGCCTGGTCCATGAGGTTCCACCCTGAAAGTCCCTTCTTCTGGAACATCCAGGAATAACGGATATGCTGCAGCATCTCGTTGTATTTGCCGGTCAACTCTTTCTGGAGCATATCTATGAATTCCCGGGGTAGTTCACATTCTCCTCCGGGAGCGCTGCCTGCCATTTCAGGGCTGAGTTTATCATGCAGCCTCTGAAATTTTCGGGCATGTATAGCGGATTCCCAGGCCTCCCTCTGCAAAACACGTTTGATATGCGGGTCGTCCACCAGCTCGGCTTCGCCGTTATAATGCGGGATGAGCTTCTCCTCATATTCGACATATGATTTAAGGATGGTTGAACGGTTTGTCGGGTCATACGGATACGGCGCAGGTTTGAAATTCGGCTCTCCGCCAAGCTTGCAAATAATCATGCCCAGCCAGTGCATATGCCACATCTCTTCCCTTGAACGTGAAATAAGACTCGCCCCCGCAGGGGTATCTTCGCCCTCCATCCAGCCGTGGACAAGATACCGGATGATAGCCGCATGTTCATCCGCCATGTCTCTGTTCAGCATTTTAATCAGATCGTTTTTCTTCATTTGCATGTCTCCTTTTATTTATAAAAGATAAATCACCCCGCTTCATATTATAATAGAATAATTATGTCAAACTTCAGGAAAAATTTCTTAACTTTTTTGGTATGTGTTATTTTATCACTGCTAATTCATATCACCATGCTCTTCGGGCTTTCGGGTTATAAAGGGTTCTTTTTTCTCACTCCCCAGGATGAAGCCGGCATATCCGTAAGCCTGAGAGATGAAGGCGCTCAAAAAACGCTTTTAGCGTCTAATAAACCCTTACCTCTAAAACCTTTTGCTAAAAAGCCTGAGAGCTCACAACATGGCGATACGGACAATACCGACGGAGCTGAAAACGGTCCGTCTTCGGATGAAAATGCTAATGCCGTTTTGCCTTCAGAGGTATCTCATACTTCCGGCGGCAATACCGCGGCATCGGGACCCGTTCAGATGGCAAGCTACTCAAGAGAAAAACTCTCCTATGATATTTACTGGATGGGTATCTATGCGGGAAAGGCTGTTCTTGAGGCCGAAAATAAAAACGGTATCTTCAAGATTACTTCGAGGGTCCAATCCGCCCCTGTTATATCCGCTTTTTACAAAGTCGAAGACTTTGCTGAAAGTATCGTCACCAACGGATTGCCCTTCAAGTTGAGGCTTAAGCTTCAGGAAGGGACCCACACAAGCGATAAAGAGACCGTTTTTGATATGGGCAACAGGAAAATTACTTTTATCAACTATCTGAAAGGCAAAAAGAAAGAATACGATATTCCGAACGGTTCCGTTTGGGACATACTTTCAGGGTTCTATTACCTTAGGACCTTTAAGCTTGCGGCAGGCAAAACCGCCTACGTGGATATTTTTGACAGCAATAAGTTTTTCAGGGCTGAAGTAAATATACTAAAGAAGGAGATGCTGCAAATTCCCGGCATCGGTGAAGTATCCACGGTGCTTATTAAACCTGAATTGAAATCAGAAGGCCTGTTCAAGAAGACCGGCGACATCTTTATCTGGCTTACCGATGATGACAGAAAGATACCGGTAAGGGTCGAAACCAAAATTCCCGTGGGTAACGTTGTCGCAGAGTTGAAAGGGATTGAGATTATTGATTAGCCCTTAACTGTCCGCAGGCGGCGAGTATATCCTGACCGCGGCTTTCGCGTATCATGGCCCTCCTATTGTGATGGAAAAGCATCTTCTGGAAGGCTGTGACCTTTTCTTGTGACGGACGCTTCAGATTGCCGCCCTGATGAGGATTCAGAGGTATAAGATTAAGTTTGCACCGTAAGCCTTTGAGGAGCGTTATCAGCCTTTTTGCATCGTCTAACGAATCGTTTAATCCGTCGATCATGACATATTCAAACGTGATCCTTCTACCCGGCTTCAACGGATATCTTCTGCATGCTTCGATAAGCGCTGCAAGCGGATATCGTTTGTTTACCGGCATTATTTTGTTCCTTACTTCATCCGTGGCCGCATTTAATGAAACCGCAAGATTTACCTCCGGGGCTTTCCGGGGAAGGAGAAGCATTTTTGAAACTATGCCGGCGGTGGAAAGAGTTATCTTTCTTTTAGATATCCCGATTAAATCTACGATCCGACGGAGCGCCTCGACAACGTTATCAAAATTCATAAGCGGTTCGCCCATCCCCATGAATACGATATTGGTAATTTTATTATTCTTAATTATTCTGTTCACGGCAATGATCTGATCGACTATCTCATGGGACTTCAGGTTCCTGATAAAACCGCCTTTCCCCGTAAGGCAAAAAATACATCCCAGGGCGCAGCCAACCTGCGATGAGACACACAAGGTGAGCCTGTCGCTGTCGGAGATTAAGACACTCTCTATGGTCTGTTCATCCGGTAGGGCAAAGAGGAATTTTTCCGTTCCGTCCGATGATTTCAACCTCTGAATTATTTTCAGATTGCTTATATAAGCGCTCTCATTCAGCCTGCTTCTCAGGTCCATAGAAAATTCGGTAATCTCGTCTATCCGGGAGGCATACCGCGCATATATCCAGTGGATAAGCTGGTCTGCCCTGTAGTTAGGCAGTCCCTGGTTCTTTATAAAAGCGTCAAGCTCTTTTTGGGAAAGCGATTTAAGGTCTACCATATTTTATTTACAATTTGCGGCAATGAAGGACCAAGAGGAAATTTATGTGCATGGATTTATTGTATCAAAAACCGGTTTCAATCGTTAACCTGCCCTTTTCAGGCATCGCCTCCAGTTCTATGCGGCAACCGCCCCCTTCTGATTATCACATCCTACTGCTCTACAAGTTCCACACGCCTGTTTTGGGCCTTTCCTTCTTCGGTCTTATTGGAGGCTATGGGGTTCAGTGAACTTACCCCGTATGCCTTAAGCCTTGATGAGGTTATGCCGTGTTTCGATATAAGCAAATTACTCACGGCGACGGCGCGGTCCTTTGAGAGCTTCATGTTGGCGTCGAAAGATCCCGCGTTGTCGGTATGGCCGACGACATAGACATTAAGCGCGTTGTTGTTTATGAGGAGTTTGGCAATCTCGGCTATCGCCGCGTCGGATTCGGGTTTGATCTCGGTCTTTCCGGTGTCGAAGTATATGCCGTATATAGAGACATGGCCCGTCGTATTGATGTCGTTGCCCATCGCCTCGGCGTTTGCCTCGACCTCCTGTTTCATGACTTCTTTTTCAACAATGGTGAGTCTGTACAAGGTCGGATAAGCCCTTACAGCCACCCATGTTTCTTTGCCGCCTTTCTCAAGCTTGATAGTGGACTGCCAGGGGCGTTCACCTTCAAACAGCACCTTGCCCCCTATTTTTGTGAGTGCGTTTTGGATATTTCTGACCACCTTGAGGTCTCCCGGCCCCTTGGCACCCTGCTTGAGGTCATATTGTATATAATACTTATGGCCCTCTACGGAGACTCTTTGGCCGTTCTGGACAATGAATTCGTGTTTATCAAAATCCTTTTCACTGTAATCGTTGATATAAAAATCCGGCATCCTCGTCAGCAGGGGATGGTCTTGGCTCCCTTGCCTATCTTTTTCGGCGGCGGAGACGTTTAAACCGACCGACACAAACAACATGCATAAAATTACGGCAATAACCTTGTTCATTATAAAGCCTCCTTAATGAGATTCTTATAAGGATACTGCAAGCTCTTCGAAATGTAAAGCGCGGGGATATTAAGCCAAGTCTGCGTATACGGGTTGCCTCGAACGATCTTACTTTTCGTTTGGCTTTTCATTTTGCCTTGAGAGACGCCAACTTTTAAATTTTACACATAACAATGTAAAATAATAATTCGATAACATGGCTTCGTAAATAAGAATTCGTGGACAACTTTATATTATGGCCCGCGAAGTCGGGGACCCGTATATAAAAGAAAGGGTAAGGAAAGAGAGATGGCATCAGTTTACAAGCAAGTGACCTCTTCTTGGAGGGCCGCTATAGGAAGCGCGTTCTACACAAATTCCGTACGGCAGACGACGATGGCAGAGTTATATGGGCTTGCCTTGCAACAGCCCGAGGTGATAAGCACGACCCAGCCGATGTATGATCCGGAGAGGTTTGGGCTTCCGAAGGACGCTAAGATACTGGTCTCGAACGATGGCGCTGTGGTGGGGAGAACCGCCCGCGCAAGAAGGCTCGTCCGCCAATTGGACAAGGCCGAGCGCGAAAAATTGAAGACCGTCCTACTGGACGCCATTTATCAGTTCAACCGCAGGCAGGGCCTTTGGCTCCAGGGGATTGTAGGATTGCACAAGGATTTCATGGTGAAAGCCCATCTATTAAGCCCGGTGACGGATGCAAAGAACATGCTCGATTGGGGACTAAATTTTACCCCTTTCATGAAGCCGTGGGAGCAGCTTTACAAGGAATCCCGGGACCTGGATGAACCGGATATACTCGTCCTGGCCGACCCCGAGTGGAGAAGCCCGGAATATCCTTCGGGGCTTGCGATAATCGACGAGGCGGAAAACTGCATGGCCATATTGGGGATGCGCTACTTCGGCGAAAGGAAGAAAGGGACGCTCACGCTTGCATGGACGATGGGCGTGCGCCACAACATGGTCGCCTGCCATGGCGGCATCAAGACAATAGGCAACAAGCCGCCTGTGGCCGTTTTCGGGCTTTCCGGCAGCGGCAAGTCCTCGATCACCAACAGCCACGACCACGCCGGCACCCTGAAGCCCGACGAAAAAGTCACGGTCATACACGACGATGCTTTCCTTATCGACTTGGGAAACAACATAACAGTGGCACTTGAGCCCGCCCTTTTCGATAAGACCGACTCCGTGAAGTTCAACGACCCTGACATAAAATATTTCCTTTCGGCCCAGAACGTTGCCGTCGTCGGCACATCGAACGGCGAGCGGAAGCTCTTGGGCGAAGACATTCGCAATGCCAACGGCCGGTGCATAAAGAGCCGCGATATGTTCAACCACGCCGATTACTGCGAGGCGCCAAACAAAGTGATATGGCTCCAAAAAGACACCTCATTGCCGCCCATATGCCGGGTGAACTCTGCAGTGTTGTCTGTTTCGATGGGGGCGTCGCTTTCGACTATGAGGGCCAAGGGGGTGGAGAATGTCGATCCCAAGGAGCTCGAAAAGCTCGTGATCGAGCCTTTCGCAAACCCGTTCCGCGTGCATCCGCTCGTCGTCGATTGCCAGCAGTTCGTCAAGCTCTTCAAGACCGGGTGCGAATGCTATATCATGAACACCCATGCCTTCGGACTCCCGGGCGATCTTATAGATATTCCGAAGGAGCTTTCTCTTAAGATCGTCACCGAGCTTGTGCGCGGCAATATCGAATGGCGCGACTGGAGGCGCTTTCAGGGGCTTTCAGTCCCCAAGAATGGAAACGAACTTCTGCGCAGCGATTACGACCGTAAATACAAGCCCACGCATGATACTAAATATCTTGAGTATCTAAGGGCCAGGATGCAGGACAGGATCACCTATCTTTCCAATAAGCGCGATTTGGAGCAGGACATGGAATCGATCTTCATCGACCCGCTCGTAGTAGCAAGGACGGTATTGGACAAGATACTAAACCCCGTATGAGGGATTAGGGACAAATAATTTTGACAACCACAACGGGGATAATGAGAAGTTTCTTCAAAGACTCGGAGAGAATATAAATAAATGATACGAAATCTCTCTTCCTGTGCGCATAAGGGATGACGCACGGGAATTCTATCGGGTGTTACTTTGGGCGTTTAACTTCCCGTATTCTTTTAAGCGTATCTAAATATACTTCCTTTTTGGCGGGATTAAGTTCAATCGCTTTCAATGCAAGCCTTTCCGCTTCGTCAGGTTTTTCGAGCGTTAGATAGTAAAGCCATGCGAGGTTATTATAGGCGTCGGCATTTTTGGGGTCTTTCTTTATGGCCTTTTTATAATTGTATTCAGCCTCTTCATAATCATGTTTCTGAAAATATATGTTCCCCATATAGAGATAGGCGAGCGGCAATTTTTGGGACGCCGACTTATACTCCTTCATTGCGTTTTCCGGTTCACCCTTTTTCTCATACGTAACTCCAAGGTTTAAATGTTCTTCAGGAGTGAGAGGGTCATCAAGAAAAATAATCTTCGGCAAAGAACAGGCAGATAAGCACAGGGCAAAGAGTATGGAGCAAAGAGTGAAAAGCATAGAACTGAATGGAAGTTTTTGCCCCGACCCCTTTGCTCCATGCTCTTTGCCCTGTGCTCTATGCTCCATGCTCAATATCCCTGCGCTGTATGAGCAGCGTCCAGAAATTTGTCTTTTCCCATGCCTTCAGGAATTCCTTTTCAGGTATAAAATGATCTTTCATTTTCCCTGAATTAACTATTATGCCGGATTCATTATATCCGACAATCACCATGAAATGACTTGCCTCATAAAAAGAAAAACCGTAGTCCACCAGTACAATAAGCGGATTACCGTCACCAATATTTTTATGTATGTCGCTCAGGTTACCTTTATACTGCAGAGCGGAGAGACCTTTCCGCTGAGCATAAAGGACCATATCAAGATTGAGGGTACCGTGTGCGGACTTGCTATAAATGTCCTCTGTGATCTCTTCCGGTTTCACCATAACTTTCATGTAATTCATTACCATGGCAAGCGAAGCAGGCCCGCACTGATAGCTTTCCTGCGAATAGAACGGGACATCCTTAATTATGTTGTTTGCTGAAGACTCATGAATCCCGTGCGCCGACAGGCAGGAGGACATACAAACTACAATAACTATGAGAAATAATGCGGATGCACATTTCATCAGTAAAGATCCGAAAGGGTTCTTGGCTATAAAACAAATTTTCATCTCATAAATTCCCCCGATCACCCCCATTTATCAAACATAGGGTAATCGGGGAATGTCCATCAGTGTTAACTGCAAATTCTTAAGACTACTTTGTAATAAATACTCTTCGCCCTGTGAGGTTTAGAAGGATTACGAGCAGGATGGCAATGACGAGAACTGCAATAATCATACCGATGGCGTCTCCCTGACCGACCTTGAGGTCATCAAGCTGAAGAGCGGCCTGGTGAATCTGCTGATCGCTGAGTTGGTCAAGCCTGTTTTTTATCTCATTCCGGGCAAGCCCAAGCTGAGTCAGCCTTTCGCTGACCGCTTTCAGTTCAAGTACTTTTTGTATCTTTTCCAGGTCGGCAGCCCTGTCCGTTTGCGAGAGTGCGATAATCTCGGACGGAGCCAGCCCGGCATCAGCATGCGGCGCAATGCCGATAATAAACATCGCAACAACAAGATACCATGAGATTTGCTTCATAAACGGTATGCTCATATTCTCACCTCCCTTCCTTAATGGGTACTGATCCCGCAACAACACAGACTCACTTCGCATGCAACTGCCGGGTCTATCTTAGACTCGGCACGACCCCCAAAAGATATTTCAGGTCTTCATCCTCGAACCTGACACCCACGCCTGCATAGCCGCCACGCCATTTTTTGTTCAGGATATTGTCGGCTCCGGCAGTAACAAACAGATTCTTAAAAAGGTAATAATCAACGCCGACCTTAACATGAGGGTTCCCCGAATCTTCCTCGTCGTTTGAAAAATCCCATATATCGACAGCTGCCCTGCCCTTATCTTTGTTGAAAAAATAGTCTGCCCCAACACCGAATGTACTTTCTGTAATACCCGCTCTTAATGCTGTATCTTTGAACATTTCAGTATCAGAAAACCTCTTTGCGATTTGTGCAGTAAATTCCAGCACGTTTTGTGTCACCTCTTTTTTAACTACGGAGGTTCCTGTCGAGGTAGTCGTCTGGGTCTTCTTGGTCGTAACTTTGCCCAGAGGGTCCCTCACTATCCCGAGGATATAGTATTTATCAGATTTCGGCTGCAGGGTAACATTAAAATATCCCTTCCCTTCTCTTGATGAGGTGAGATAGTCGGCCTGAAAAGTTATAAATGTCTTGAACCTGTCAATTGCCCCCAGGGTCTTGTCCAGTCGTTCTGCTGCGCTATTGATGGAATTGTAGAGTTTGTCATCCTTCACCAGTTTTCCCAGAGTCCCTTCGCCTTTGTCAATCTGCTCTGTAATATGACCGAATGATTGCACTGTACTTTTTACAGCAGACTTGTTTTCCTCCACGAGGTCCTTTAGATCCCTGGCTGCCTTGTTCAGGTTTGCAATAAGCTCAGGCGCATCAGATTTCACCTTGCCCGTGAGATCCTTCATGTTTGATATTGTGGCTGTGAGGGGTTCCTTGTTCTTGTCGACAAACTCGCTTAGCGATGCTGTAAGGTTGCTGATGTTGTCAAGGACATTGCGCATCTTCCTGTCATTTGCAACAATGGTCTGGTTCAGGTTCGAAGTTATATCTCCCAGACTCAAAACGCTCTTTTTAAGGGCATTCTTCGATTCCTCTGAACCAAAGGCTTCATTCAATGAGCCTGCAAGGCCGCTTATGTTATCAGAGACTTTTGAGAGTCTCCGGAGCATGTCATCGATGTCCACCAGCTCAATAACGTGCCCGATAGTATCGCCGTTTTTCAATTGGGGAGGCTGAGAACCTGTGTTTATTTCAAGATATTTGTCGCCCAGGAGCCCTGCAGCCTTGATCGACGCAACTGCGTCGCTATAGATATGCACATCCTTCCGTATTCTCAAGGTGAGTTTTGCAATTCCTTCCCGCAGTTCTATTTTTTCTATTACACCTGCATCAACTCCCGCGACCTTGACCTTTGTTTTTTCATCAAGGCCGGCTATGTCCCTGAAGTCTACGTATACGATAAATCCTTCTTTCTTTAACCAGTCAAGGCCGCCGACTTTAAACGTCATAAACGTAAGTATGAACATGACAAAAACCGCAAAAAATCCGACCTTAAGTTCTGTCGAAAGTCCTCTCATGATGCACTCCTTCTATTGTTATTGGTCCTGACGCGCTGCCGGTCACGAATTGTCTGACAATCGGATTGTCCGTATTCTTTATATCTTCAGGCGTTCCGGTCTCGATGATTTTCCCCTCGTAAAGCATGGCGATTCTGTCCGCGATTTTGTAGGCGCTGTGCATGTCATGTGTTATCGCTACACTGGTGACTGACAGATGCTTTTTCATCTCTATGATAAGTTCGTTTATAGCGTCGGCCATAATCGGATCAAGGCCGGTCGTGGGTTCGTCATAAAGCAGTATTTCCGGTTCATGTGCGATTGCCCTTGCAAGTCCGACCCTCTTCTTCATGCCTCCGGACAATTCCGACGGCATCAGGTCTTCAATGCCTACAAGACCCACCGTGCCGAGCTTTTCTACGACAAGCGCTTTTGCTTCTTTTTCATTCATTTTCTTGTTTCTAAGGAGTGAGAAGCCGACATTCTCCCAAACAGTAAGCGAATCAAAAAGAGCCGCCATTTGAAAAAGCATCCCGAATTTCTTTCTTGCTTCATAGAGTTCATTTTCATGCAACCCGCTTATATCAATGCCGTCTATAAAAACCCGACCTTCATCAGGTCTTAATATCCCGATAATATGTTTTAATAAGACGCTCTTTCCAGAGCCGCTCCCGCCGATAACAACCATGCTCTCACCGGTCTCAATTTTAAGATCAACACCCCTGAGTACATGGTTCTTACCGAAGGATTTATGAAGATTGACGATTTCTATCATCTGAACAGCCAGGCCGAAAGGAAATAATCCGATATCAGTATAGTCATGGAAGACAGAACCACTGCGCCTGTCGTTGCCTTGCCGACCCCTTCCGCTCCGCCTTGCGTATAAAAACCTTTATAACAACTAATGAGCGAGATGGTTGCTCCAAAAAAGCCCGCCTTTAACAGGCCGTTAAAAATGTCACCGGCCTCAAGAAAATCCCATGTCCTTTTCCAGTACACAATAGAGCTGGATTTAAAAAGTCCTACGGTCACAAAATATCCGCCTATTATACCGGTTATATCCGCTACGGCTGCAAGGGCAGGGAGCATGAGTGTCCCTGCAATAAATCTCGGTACGATCAGATATTTGACCGGATTGGTTGCCAGTGTTTCAAGGGCGTCTATCTGTTCCGTTACCCTCATGGTGCCCAATTCCGCAGCCATGGCGGCGCCTGCCCTGCCTGCAACGATCAGCCCCGTCAAAACAGGGCCAAGCTCTCTGGTCATGGAAAGCGCAACAACGGTCCCTACAAGGGTTTCCGCGCCAAACCGTTTAAACCCCGTGAATGTTTGCAGTGAAAATACCATGCCGGTGAAAATAGCGGTTATCAGGACTACGGGCAGAGATTTAACGCCGATTTCGAGCATCTGTTTAAAGGTGCTTCTTACTTCATAGGGAGGCAAAAATAATTGTTTAATTGATTGCATAAGCAGGACCAGGATTTTTCCGGTTTCCTCGGAAAATGAGATTATGGTCCTGCCCATTATTTCAACAAGTTTAAACATAAACCCTCTGCGCCCTGCTTCCAAGGGATGTGAGTATCTCATAAGGTATGGTATTTGACCTTTTGGCAAGTTCAAGGGCGTTTATAGTTTTCTTGCCCTGTGTCCCGATAATGACAACCTCGTCGTCTTCCCTGACTCCCCTCACATCCGTCACGTCGATCATGGTCAGGTCCATGCAAACCCTTCCGGCTACGGGGACCCGTTTTCCTCTTACAAGCACCTCGGCATTATTTGAAAAGAGCCTGTTGTATCCATCGGCATACCCTATAGGAATTACCCCAATTTTACTCTTTCTTTTCGTAATAAACGTCCTGCCATAGCTTACAGGAGCGCCGGCCGGTAAGTTTCTTAGACTAAGGATTTTTGTTTTTACCGACATGACGGGAATTAGATTAACAAATGAAGATTCCGGATTTCCAATCGGGTCGTATCCATAAAGCATGATCCCGGGTCTGAACGCATCTAAACAGGCGTCTTTATAAGAAATAACGGCGGCGCTGTTTGCCATGTGCGACAATATCTTTCTTTTCAGTTTCTTCTCAAGGGTTTCTCTTATCCCATGAAACTTCTCAAGCTGCTGATTTGCGTAGGTTCTGTCCATCAGGTCCGCTTCGGAAAAGTGGCTTAATAGTCCTTCGATTACAACACCGGGCATCTCTGTTATCTTTGATAAATCACTTATAATGCGTCTTCCGTGCAAACCGAGCCTGCCCATTCCGGTATCAATCTTTACATGCACCTTAACGGCTGTTTTTCTTTTTATTGCCTCCTGCGATAAAGCATGTGCGGTGTCGATATTGTAAATTACGGGTATGAGCTGCAGATCAAAAAAATCCCTTACGTCCCCCTTATCGAATAAGACTATTATCGGGCTTCTTACGCCCGCATTTCTGAGGACAACGGCTTCGCCGACAAAGGCAACTGCAAGGTATGATGCTCCCTCTTTCAGGAGTCTTTTTGATACTTCGATCGCTCCATGGCCATAGGCGTCCGCCTTGACCACGGCAATGACGGGCCGGTTTTGGATAATCGTCTTTACTGCATGAAAATTATGCGCTACTGCTGAAAGACTGATCTCTGCAACAGGCCCTCTATGCACCTTCTTCTTT
>JBAZWR010000069.1:0-14106 GCA_041660325.1 Thermodesulfovibrionales bacterium
TCATCACATCCTTTGCTGTTTTGCCATTTGACATTTTGATTCCCTCCTTTTTTAGATAGCTTTTCTCTCAAGCTCTATTGAAATCTGAAACCTGTCCGGTCTCTTGACTGAGCGTGTATACATAAAAAGGGTTTCTCCTGAATGGAAATATTGCGTTAAGAGTATGGCTGCCGAGTTCTCCGGCAGGCCGAGAATCTTGCCTTCATCGGCGCTGAGATAAGCGATATCTATATGGTTTCTAACTCTTGTAATCCTTATTCCGTACTTCTTTTCGAAAAGTTCTAATAGAGAAATGTTTTCAATATCATCCTCAAGGAGGAGCGGGCAAATGTGGTATGGGATATAACTTTCCTGCAATAAAACAGGCTCATTGCCCGTCAGGCGGAGCCTTTTTATATAGATAACATGCTTGTCCGGGGGAATATCAAGCTTGACGTCAAGATCGTCAACAGGCATCATGACCGTACGGGCCAATAGGCTGGTGGAGAAATTCAAGCTCTCTTCAAAAAGGGATTCCCTGAAGCTCGTCAGCATACTCAAACCTTCGGATACGACATTTTTACATATAAAAGTGCCTTTGCCCTGCTGACGCTTCAGATAACCGTGCCTGACGAGCTCGAGGACCGCGGTCCTTACCGTTGCCCTGCTGACGCTGAACATTGAACACAGGTCTTCTTCAGTGGGGATTTGGGAATTGATTGTCCATTCTCCGCTCTCGATCTTCTTTTTGAGGATATCGTAGAGCTGCAAGTAAAGTTTCTGATGATCTTCTCTGTTTATCAGTTCCATACAAACGTTTATTATATTGTTATTACAAAATCATAAAGTAATGAATAAAGTATAATGATAGAAAATGAACTTGTCAAGAGGTTTTTTTAAGGCATTATTTTTATGTTATAATTCAGCTATGTTCAGTCTTTCAAAATTATTTAAAAAGACCGTTGAAGTGAAAGAAAGAAGCAATGTTGTCACAGAGGCCCTTAAGGTCAAATATCAGGCATTTCAGAAGCTGCTCACCACAAACAATGAAGTGCTCGAGATTATGGCTGATATGGAAGAAAAGCTGTCAGGTGAATACCTGTTTGACATGCATTTTCTAAAAACGAATTCCCGGATTCTTGGCTATAAGGTCGGGAATATTATCGAGCATCTGAACGCCCTTTCCAGAGATAAATATATGCAATTCAATAAAATTCATAGTGATATTGGCGACGAAATAGAAAAGGTGCTCGAATACAAAATGGAAGTGCCTGTAAGCGATCTGACAATCCCGGTCGAAAAGTTGAGCGGCAAGGAAACAGGCATTGCCGGCGGAAAGATCGCTCACCTTGGCGAAATAAAAAATGCGCTTAATCTCCCGGCGCCCGACGGTTTTTCGATCAGCGCCTATGCGTTTATAAAATTCATGGACCATAACCGGCTTATCGAAAAAATTAATGAAAGACTTTCCCTGCTGAACATCGAAAACCTGGAAGAGCTGAATAAAGGCAGCAGGGAAATCTATGATATGGTCATGCAATCGGAGGTCCCGCCGGATTTACAGAAGGCTATTACCGAAGCTTACTCATCATTATGTAAAAAGATAGGCAGGGAAACAACGGTATCCGTGCGAAGCAGCGCTATACGGGAAGACAGCGAATTCAGTTTTGCGGGTCAGTATGCCACGTTTCTTAATGTAACCGGTGATTCAGTCATTCAAAAATACAAAGAAGTAGTTGCAAGTCTATTTACCCCCCGTGCGCTTTTCTATTCCAAGACCAAGGGTTTTTCAGAGGGAGATATGGTTATGGCGGTCGGGGTGCTGAACATGATAGACGCCGCCGCTGCAGGGGTCATGTATTCGAGGGACCCCAATGACCCGCACTCCGATCATATACTGATAAATGCAATACACGGCCTCGGACTTTGGGTCGTAGACGGTACGATCACCCCTGACTCATATACCGTGTCAAGGCATCCTGCCGGGACAATCCTCGACAAAAGGATAGTAGATCAGGAAAAAATGCTTATCAATGGAGAAGACGGCAAACTGCAGGAGGTCCCGGTCCCTGAAGAACAAAGGGGAAAGCAGTGCGTCACCGATGAACAGATAAAACTCCTCTCAAAATATGCCATAGAGCTGGAAACCTTTTATGGAACTCCCCAGGATATTGAATGGGCTATCGGTCCAAACAAAAAACTCTATATTCTTCAATCAAGGCAGCTGAGAACATTTACGGAGCTTTCAGCGCCGAACATATGCCTGCCGACACGCCTTGAGGGGTTTAATGTCCTTCTCGACAAAGGGGTCATTGCCTGTAAAGGCATCGGGTTCGGCAAGGCATTTGTCCTGAAAGAGGAAGAAGAACTGAATGATTTCCCCGAAGGTTCCGTGCTGATCGCAAAGCATACCTCTCCGAAATTCGTAACGGTCATGAACAAGGCCTCGGCCATCATTACCGATGTAGGAAGCGCTACGGGACACATGGCTTCATTATCGAGGGAATACCAGATTCCTACGATTCTTAACACGGATGTCTCAACTTCGGTCATCCGGCACGGACAGGAGATAACGGTGGATGCCATCAACTGCAACATATATGAGGGCAAAGTCGAAATGCTCCTTGAATATGCAAGGAACAGGAAAGAACCGTATAAGGAAACGCATCTTTTCAAAACCCTTGAAAAGGTCCTGAAAAGTATAGTGCCTCTTAATTTGACCGATCCCCAAAGTGAAACGTTTAGGCCGGAATCCTGCAAAACCTATCATGATATAACCCGTTTCGCTCATGAAATGGCCATGCATGAGATGTTTAATGCCGGGGATGACAAAGGGATTGAAGACGACGTGTCTACCGATCTCTCGGCAGGTATTCCCGTAAGAGTGTGTATGGTGGACATAGAGGGCGGAATAAAAGGGAATTTAAGAAAGGCGACCTATGAAGATATCCTCTCGGTCCCTTTTATCGCTTTATTGAACGGTATGAAGAGCATGAGATGGCCGGCGCCGCCTCCGGTTGATGCGGGAGGCTTTATGGGAATGCTTGCCCACTCGGCCTCGGTCCCTGAAGAGCAGCTCAGAGAGACGGCGAGAAAGAGTTTTGCCATCCTGACAAAGAATTATGTTAATTTCAGCATCCGTCTCGGCTATCACTTCTCCATGATCGAAGCATACGCCGGAGAGAATCTCAATGACAATTATATCCGGTTCTTTTTTAAGGGCGGCGGAGCTGCCGTTGACCGCCGATTAAGGCGGGTCAGGCTAATCACGGAAATTCTCAAAACAATGGGGTTCAGGGTAAATGTCAAAGAAGACGTCATCAACGCCATCCTTACAAAATACAGCCAGGCAACTACGGAGAAGTATCTGACGGTTATGGGCAAACTGACGGCCTATACCAAACAGCTTGATATGGCCATGTTCAACGACGCCGTCACCGATATGTATATTGATGACTTTGTACGGGAACATATAAAGAAATAAATCCGCATTTCCGGCGCCTCGCAGTCCGTCCCTTTGATAAACTTTTGTCTTGCGATATAATTAGCTTAACCCAAAAACTGCTGATGTCTAAAATAAATTTATTTAACTCGATGAAGATATGGAAACAAATATCGGGGATATTTAAAAAGCCCGAAACAGCCGCAGCCCTGCAAAGCAATAAAGACGCCTATCTCGAAAGATACCGGTCCTTCCGTGAACTCCTGTCGCATAATAATACGGCGCTTGAATTAATGGCGGACATGGACGAACGATTGTCCGGAGACTTTCCGCTTGACAGGAATTCCATTTGCAGGAATATTACGGACATAACCGACAAAGTAAGAATGGTTATAGATACTCTTAACCTGATATCAAAGGATAAATATACCGGGCTGTATGACAGGTTCAATGAAATCACCTCGGAGATGGGAGTATGTTTGACGCAAAAAGAGGCAATCCCCGTATCCGGCTACACCGCGCCTTTTGATGAAATCACCGGTGAAATGAAACATATCTTCGGCAATAAAAACGCAAACCTTGGAGAAGTCAGAAACCGTCTGAAGCTTCCGACTCCCGACGGTTTTGCGATAAGCGCGTTTGCCTTTAAAAAGTTCATGGATTACAACGGCCTGTCCGGGAAAATAAATGAAAAACTGTCGGGAACAAGAATCGAAAACAATGAACATCCGGATCAAATAAGCGGGGAGATCAGGGACCTCATTTTAAATGCCGGAATCCCGCCTGATATGGAGGCCGGGGTTATGGGGGCTTTTGCGGAACTGTGTGAAAGGGCATCTCCCGATAAAAAAAACATCTTTGTATCCGTCAGAAGCAGCGCCGCACACGAAGACGGCGAGTTTAGTTTCGCGGGACAATACTCCACATTTCTCAACGCGCCGCGGGATTCGGTCCTCCGGAAATACAAGGAAGTGATAGCAAGTCTTTATAATCCGGGCGGCCTGATTTATAACAGGACAAAGAGCTTTCCTGAATCCGAAATGGTCATGTCCGTCGGCGTCCTTGAAATGGTTGACGCCTTGGCGGCAGGGGTAATGTATTCCAGAGATCCCAACGATCCCCGGTCCGATACCGTACTTATCAGTTCCGTCCGCGGCCTTGGAAAAGGCGTTGTCGATGGGATTACTACGCCGGAGACATATATTGTTTCAAGAAACTCAATGGAGATAATTCAAAGGAAAATGCCGGAACAAAAAAGTATGATTACCTTAAAGACCGGGGGCGGCGTTGAAGAAGTCCAATTGACTGAAGATATGAAAGGCGGTCCCTGCCCGACTGATGAACATATCAAAACCCTTGCCGGATATGCAATGGCGCTGGAAAATCATTACAGCTATCCCCAGGATATAGAATGGGCGATTGACCGGGATGACAGGCCCTTTATTTTACAGACAAGACCCCTCATGATCTTAAAAGAAGAGTCAGGGACGATTGTGCCGGTTTTCCGGGGATACAATGTGCTCCTCGATAAAGGTATTATCGCTTCAAGGGGGATCGGTTTTGGAAAAGCCTTTATCGTAAGAACAGAGGAAGATCTTAAAAACTTTCCTGAAGGAGCGGTGCTGATCTCAAAATATACATCCACAAAATTGACTGCCGTTATGGACAAAGCCGCCGCTATCATTACCAATGTCGGGGCGTCGACTGTTCATATGGCAACAATAGCAAGGGAGTTTCAGGTCCCTGCAATTGTCAATACGGGGACGGCAACTGAGGTCATTAAAAACGGCCGGGAGATAACCGTGGACGCCTTCAACTGTATAGTCTATGAAGGTCATGTGGATGAACTGGCTGAATTTTCAAAGAAAAGGCGTATCCCCTTTAAAGAGACCCGTCTCTATGCAACATTTGATATGCTTCGCAAAAAGATCGTCCCCCTGAACCTCATTGATCCCGGAGACGAACGCTTTACTCCCGAATATTGTCAGACCCTTCATGACATTACCCGTTTTGCGCACCAGAAGGCGATGCATGAGATGTTCGGTATCACGAAAGAGTTCCCTGAAGACGTCGGGGCGGTGAAACTTGTCGCCGGCATACCTTTGTCGATCTATATGATAGATTTGGGATCGGGTTTATCTGCCGGAAAAGAATGGACTGTAAATACAATCAGGCCTGAAGATATTATCTCCATACCTTTTAATGCTTTTTTCAGAGGTCTTGCTTCCGTTTCATGGCCGGAACCAAGGCATATTGATGCTGCGGGATTTATGGGTATGATCGCCCATACCGCTTCAATGAGCGAAACGGAACTTGGACAAATGGGAGAAAGGAGCTTCTCCTTTATAGCCGGTGAATATATGAATTTTTCTATTAATTTGGGATATCACCTTTCGGTGGTCGAGGCTTTTACGGGAGAGAATCTCAATGACAATTACATCCGGTTCTTTTTTAAAGGGGGCGGCGCCGATACGGAGAGACGTTTGCGCAGGGTGAAACTGATCTCCGAAGTGCTCGGGAAAATGGACTTCGATGTAAAGATCAGGGAAGACATTATTCATGCCGTTATTACAAAAGACGCGAAGTCATCTCTTGAGGAAAAGCTGGAGATATTAGGGAAATTGACCGTTTACACAAAACAACTGGATGCAGTTATGTATAATGATTCCTCGGCCGAACTGCATTTAGAAGAATTTGTCAGGGATTATTTCCCTCCTTCTTCAGCTGTTCCTTAAGAAGTTTGTTTTCCTTCTGTACCTTCAGCCATTTTAAAGCTTTATCGATTGTGAAGAGTATCTGTTCTTTTCTGAAAGGCTTCGTAATAAAGTCAAACCCTCCTTTCCGAATTGCTTCTGTAGCAGATTCAACAGTGCCGTAGGCCGTTATAATAATGATCGGAATATCTTCATCTACCTTCTTGACGGCGTCAATAAGTTCCATCCCGTCGAGTCCGGGCATTTTCAGGTCCGAGATAACGAGGCTGAACCCTCCATTTTTTACAAGCTCAAGAGCTTCAAGCGGGTTATTGGTAGATGTAACTTCATACTCGGTTTTTGCTCTCAGGACCATAGTTAAAAGTTTTAACATGTCCGGCTCATCATCAACAATGAGTATTTTTTCTGCCATAATTTCCTCCCTTTTAGAACGGGTTCAAATAGCAAGGGGGTAGGGTATATTATGCACCCATACCCATATGGTAATCGACCCTTATTGTTCGCCTTTTAATTTTTCTGCTGCCGGAAAAGTTATTATGAACGTAGTTCCGGGTTGCTCGGATTCTTCCTTTGTTTTTGATTCAAAAGTAATCGTACCTCTGTGCTTTGTTACAATACCATAAGAGACGGACAGACCGAGGCCCGTGCCTTTACCCACCTCCTTTGTAGTGAAGAGCGGATCGAATATCCTTTTGTGATGTTCCTGCTTAATGCCATGTCCCGTGTCCGCAATCCGTATCCCGACGTTTTCACCATTTATTGCTTTTGTTGTAATAGTTAAAGAGCCGCCGTCTTTCATGGCATAGATGGCGTTATTTATGATATTAAAAAAGACCTGCTGTAATTCCCCGGAGTCTGCAATAATCAGCGGAAGGTTCTCCTGTAAATCCTGTTTTACGGAAATTTTGTTCAGAAGCAGGGTATTATTCATAACCGACAAAACCGTCTGTAAATTTTTATTGACATCAATAATTTCTTCTGCATGCTCTTTATGTCTGGCGAAATTCAAAAGGTTCTCGATGACCCTTTTTGCGTTGAGACCCTGATTTTCAATCGTTTTTAGAAGGTCATATTCCTCCGAATCGGTCGGAAATTTTTCGAGCAGCAACTCCGTGAAGCCGAGTATGACTCCAAGCGGGTTATTTATTTCATGGGCTACGCCGGCAGCCAGAGTGCCCATGGACGCCAGTTTTTCCGTATAGAAACTGTGTTCCTCCATCTGCTTTCGTTCGGTAACGTCTCTTGAAATCCCCAAAACGGCATATATATTGCCGGCTTCGTCCCAGAGTCTCCTGAAATTAGTGTTGAACCAGTGCTGGCGGTCTCCGATAATAACCATGTGGGTTATCTGCTTGCTCTCTTTTGAATCAAATACATTCTGTATCATCAATATGAGGACCTCCGAACTCGGCCATGTAAAGAATTCCGACGCGTTGTGGCCTATGACGTCTTCTTCGGTCCTGTTGAAAAAATTAGCGCCGTACTTGTTTATGGAAATGAAATTCCCGTTGTAATCTACGGTAAAGATTATATCCTCGGCATTTTCAACAAGGGACCTGTACCGCTGTTCGGATTTTTTAAGTTCGATGGTCTTCTTGGTAACTTCCTGCTCCAGCGTGTTTGACCAGCTCAGTATCATAAAATTGACGAACAACCCGCCGAACAGGATAACGAAGAAAATGATCGTCTGGAGTGAAAACTGCCGGATCTGGATCGCATGGATTGCCCCCGCTACCTCGCTGACGGGCGCCACCACGGCAACGGACCAGATACGGCTTTTAGTATCATCCAATCGTATGGGGGTATAGGCGATCAGCTTCTTTATTTCCCCTTCCATCCCCCTGTGCCAGCCTGAAATATACCAGCTTGTTCCTTCTTCGCCTTTCAACATCTTGTCTTTCTGGATTTGATTGATCCTGTCAAAAGATATCGTCGGTTTTTTACCTTTTCGCGCCTCGAAAGCATTCTGTCCGATAAAAGATTTTTCCTGATGGTACAGGAATGTCCCATTTTCATCTATGATCCATGAATAACCTGTTTTGCCCGACCGTATCTCTTTTGTCACGGTTCCCATTAAGATGCTTAGGTCAATAGTAAATAATAAGACCCCGGAGAAGTTATTTAATGCCACGGGATGAGATTGATCTACGGAACCCTGCCATACGGGGATTGCTATTTCCATGATAGGCCTTAGAGATCGGTCCTCCTGGGCTATTGGAGAAACGCTTGTTAATAATATGTGCCCCTTGTTTGTTTCTTTTTTTGCCCATTCAAGATGATCGAGTTCTTTTTTGTCCGGGGTTCCGGGATTGCAGTCGTGTTCACCCAACACATGAAAGGTCTTTTGAATTCCGTCCTGAACAAACCTTATCTCAATCGTGCCTTCTTCTCTTATGCTTGAAAAGGCGATCTCCATCCTGTTGCACATCCAGGCAGACTCGGCATATTGTATCGAGGGAGACAAACTGAGGAGGAACAGTTCTCTTTTAAGCGCTTCAAGTCTGTTTTCGATCTGACTGGCTGCATGACGCGCGATAACTAATTGCTGCTGGTTAAAGTCTTCCGTAACGGTCTCTTTGACCTTCACTGAAGAAAGCCATCCGAGAATAAGAACGGTCCCCATAAGCAGGGTCATCATGACGCCGACAAGCGCCTTGAAATACCTGATATTGAAGGGATGGTATTTCTGTATGAGTGCAATGAGCGCCTGTCTAAGGTTTGCGAGAGAAAAAAAGTCTTCTTTCAAGTATGCTCCTGTAACTATTTATGATAACCTCATTTAAAATAACAGATTGCAGGTTAAATGTTAAGCGGTAAAAACTTTCAGGGCAATTAATACTTGCATTCTATTCTTTAGATATGCTATAACTTCTACGTTCATAAATCGGTCAAAAAATCGAACAAAACTCATAGGGGGTTGTATGGGTACAAAAAAGTTCATGTCAGTTTTTTTATTTATCTCCTTTATGATTTTGCCTGTATATGTCAGCGCAGCTAAAGGCGTATCCTCGGAAGACAATAAATTGTGTCTCGCATGCCATTCGGACAAAACCTTGAACAAAAAGCTCATGAACAAGGAAATCCTCTCCCTGTCGATCAAGGGCGGCGAATTTACATCTTCCGTCCACGGGAAGGTAAGCTGCACAGGCTGTCACCCTGATATTGCCATGGACAACCATCCGCAGTCCAAAATAATCAGGAGCAGGAAAGACTTTGCCCTCAGCGTCTCAAGGAACTGCTCGAACTGTCATACGGCTGCACAACTCGACAAAAGACAGCCTATTCACAAAGCTCTGGCGGCAAAGGGCCCTTGCATTGAGTGCCATGGTTCTCACTATATCAAGAGCGTGGCAATCGGAAAGATCGGCGTTAAAGACAATACTTACTGCCTGATATGCCACAGGAATAAAATTAATATGTCCATGAAGAACGGAGAGGCGCTTTCCGTCTTTATAGATGAGACGGCAACGGCAAATTCCGCACATGCCAAACTCCAGTGTACACAGTGCCACAGCGAATTCTCAAAGACACAGCACCCTGTGAGGTCTTTCGGCAGCAGAAGGGCTTATTCCATAGCCGCCGCCGGGCTCTGCCTGACATGCCACAAGGAGGCCGCAAAGCTCTATAACTCCGGCGTCCACATCGAGCAGCTTAAAGGCGGAAATACCAAAGCGCCTGCCTGTACGGACTGCCATGGAGACCATGCAATCGCAAGCGTTAAAAAAGATAAGGATATCGGCGTTGTTTCCTGTAATAAATGCCACAGCGATATGAAAGCATCTTATGAAGCAAGCATGCACGGTAAGGCAAGGCTAAAAGGTAATGAAAAAGCTCCTTCCTGCGCTTCGTGCCATAATGCGCATAACATAGAATCCGCAAAGATGACGACAAAAATAAAGGACGGTTGCCTTAGATGTCACAACGATGCGGCAAAAGTCCATAGCAAATGGCTTTATAATCCTCCGATAAAATTGTCTTCCTTTGCAGGAGCGCACTTCGATGCGGTTTCCTGCGCGGCCTGCCATTCCACGGGCGCCGAACGCGCAATTTATCTCAGTCTTTACGACCGCAGGACCGGAAAGCCCCTGACAGAAGAAGAGGTCCTAAAGGCCTTGGGCGGTTCGGAGTCTGAGGGACTTATGGCTAAGATTGATGAGAATGCAAACGGCAGCATAGACCCGAAAGAAATGTGGGGCCTGTTCGCGAAGCTTATCAAAAAAGGTATAATCGCAACTTTTACGGGCAACATGGACGTTCAGAAGGCGACCGAAGCCCATATGATCGGGAGTAAGGCCGAGGGTGTAAAAGATTGCGACAAATGCCATAAGCCCGATGCGGAACTCTTTCAGAACGTGTTTGTCGTAGTAAAGAAGGCCGACGGAAAACCGACGGTACTCAAGGCCGACAAGGGCGTGCTTAATTCCATATATACCATACTGCCTGTCAGCAAATTCTATGTCCTTGGGAGTTCGAGCGCGAAGCTTTTAGATATACTCTTTATCGTTGCGCTCCTCGGCGGCATAGCCGTTCCGATCGGGCATCTATTATTGAGAGTCATAACCTCGCCTCTCAGAGCGCTGAGAAGAATGGGGAAGGGAGGTAAAAAATAATGAAAAGGATATACCTGCATCCGTTACCGATAAGAATATGGCACTGGGTCAACGCCTTTGCTTTCATCCTCCTGATACTCACCGGAGCCCAGATAAAGCTCGGCAATGTGCTGCACTTTTTCTCTTTTCAAACTGCCGTAACGATTCATAGCTGGCTGGGGTGGGTACTTGTGTTTAATTATTTCATCTGGGTCGTCTACTACCTTGTTACCGGCAATATCAAAATCTATATACCGCCGTTAAACCATCCTATCGAGTTCGGTAAAAAAGCCCTGAATCAGGCCAAATTTTACGGCTGGGGGATCATGGTCGGAGATGAGAATCCGCACCACTCCACATTTTACAATAAGTTCAACCCGATGCAGCAGGTGTCTTATCTGATGATTATGGCGGCCCTTATCCCTCTCCAGCTCATTACGGGACTTTTTCTGTGGGACCCGCACCTTTTCGGGCCTGTCGTCAACCTGATTGGCGGAATACAGATAGCCGACCTGATTCACATTTTCCTCTGGATATTCTTCAGCGCCTTCATAATCGTCCATTTCTATCTTGCAACCCTCGGACATACACCCATGGCGCATATCATAGCAATGTTTTCAGGGTATGAAGACGAGCATGACGATCACGGCAATGGACACGGCGAAGAACACGGGCATGATGAAGGTCACGGTCAAGGTGCAAGCCACGGACACTAAGAGATAAAACAGTACGATAAATTGAAAATAAAAGGCGAAACCGGGTGCGACAAAGCCCGGTTTCGCCTTTTTGTTATTTTAATGATGACAACATCGCAAAAAGTCCTTTTATGGCTGTCATTCCCGAAGTTTTTAATCGGGAATCCATTCTTTTCAAGAAGTTGCGCGCACTTGGATTCTCGCCTCGGCGAGTCGCTGAGGTGACCCGCCTTCGCCAACAGTAGGTGTATTAAGCACGGGAATGACGACTTTTTACGAGTTCATCAATGATATATCGATAAAAATATATCTTCCTCCAAATGCCTTAATGTTACCGATCCTGAGATTTCCTTGATGACGAATTCCAGTATCTCTTCAGGTTTAACATAAAACAATTCCACGTTTCTTTGAGGGACATAATAGGTCAACAGGTTTACATGGAGCGCTCTACGGCAGCGAGGGAAAAGATTTTTCAGGATAGTCTTCATCGAATCCTCGATCCCGGCGATCCGGAGATTGAAAACTCCGCAGACGAAGATAATGTCAAATGTCCGGTTGAAGGCAGTTTCATCAATATCCATGGCAATAAACTCGTCCTCCGGATATTTGGTTTTTGCCGTTGAAATCAGGGCATCATTAATGTCAATCCCGCAATAATCCGTGGAAACGCCATTTTCTTTTAAAAACCCGCAGAAGTCTCCCTTTCCGCAGCCGAAATCAAGGACGGTTTTGCCGGAAATGTCCCCTGCTATCGCAAGGAGGGTTTCGTATCTCCGGCGTTGCCCTTCGGGAGTCCACCTGACAGCCTGCGGCCTGTCCCCAAAATCCTTCAGATGTCTGTTGTAGAATTCAATCAGCTCTTTTTTGCCCAGAGGGTCCATAATTTTTTCAGTATAACACATGGATTAAACCCCTTGATATGTGTTAAATTTTATATTACCTAAACGTTGCATAAACGGCAGGGCAGACACGATGAAAAGTCTTCTAATGCGACAGGGGACCATATTTTAAACACATAAATGTATATCTGACCTGTGGTGTCTTTCAGAAGAAGGCCGGAGCGCAGTATTAACGTACATTAAGGTGTCGCTACAAGACCTTTCCATCGCATCAGCCCTGCCGTTTGTAATAAGTTTTTGCAACTGTCGGGATTATCGGCAACAAAAGGAGATATATGGAAGATTTTCAATATAAGGAATATACCGAAGAGGAAAGCAGGATTTATAATGAGGCAATCGGCAATATCATGGCGGCATTGCAGAATGGGTCGAGCTTTGATGAAGCTTGCGCCTCCGTGGATATTGCGGACAGCGAGCTGAAAGGCTTTGTTGTGGATGACGCTCTTAAGGTGCTGATAGCGGACATCCATTATGCAAAGAATCTGCCGCTGGAGCATATTGCGGACACCTTCAAGGTCTCAATGGATATTATAAACAAGGCGAACAAGGAGATGATGCAGGATGTGGAGATTGCATCATCAGAGGTTTACATGACTAAACATCCCGACAGTCATATCGGTAACGCATAGGAGGATATATGGGAGAGCGGAAAAAGAAGGTCAGGCTTTATTCCCTTAGCACCTGTCCTACCTGCAAGAGGGTAAGAAAATTTCTGGACGAAAACAATATCCAATATGATTTTATAGAAGTGGATTTGCTTGACAGCGGCGAGCAGTGGCTTATGTCAAAGGAGGTAAAGAAGTACAATCAGGCGGATACCTATCCAACCCTTGTTATCGAAGAAGTCATCCTCGGACTTGACGAGGAGGCTATTAAGGAGGCGCTGGAAATAGAGTGACTGCCGAAAAGTTATATGACGTCCTTTACAAATATGCCGAATCGCAGGGGATCCGGCTTAATAAGGACAGGGAGTATGTCCTGGACATCCTGTCGGGACTACTTACCAATGAATCGCGCTTTGGTTACCGTTCATGCCCGTGCCGTCTTGCATCCGGCGTTAAGGAAAACGATAAAGATATCATATGCCCCTGTGTATATAGAGACCCCGATATCCGGGAATACGGGAGCTGCTATTGCGGCCTATACGTGTCCGGGGAATGGAACGAAGGAAAGATCAAACATGCGAGGGTCCCTGAAAGAAGGCCGCAGGACAAACAGGGAATAAGAAATTTCCCGTAATGACTTGTCCTTCCCGTCCGGTTCACAATAGGGTTTGTGATATATCCCTATTTTCTCTTATAACGATCAACCAACTTGTGAGTTCCTACTGTAAGAAGAGTGAATTTGTTGGCCTGTCTTAAAAAGAAGCACCGATAAAAAATATCAATATAAAATTCCCATCATCTTCTATTTTTCCAGCCATTCGACTGCGTCTTCAACGGAATTAAAAGATTTTACTCTACCCTTTTTGATATCTTCTTTTGCCCTGCTGATACTCTTCTGCGTATCGTTCTGACGGAATATCTCCATGCTAAGCTCAAGGGCAAGCAATTTCTTATAAACATTATAGGGCAATATCACCTCTTTCGGCTTCCCGCTGATATCCGTAACAAACTTGGCTTTTTTCTGAATCTCAATGGTCGTCATGCAAGTATTTTAACATAACCGTTACGCACAATTTTATTCGGTAATAGCCCTGTTCAGCATGTCGCAGCTTAAAATCAACCAGTCATCATCCCCCCGGGTTTTTGCAATTCGAGTTCAGAATTCATCCAACTTTTCAGCAAA
>JBAZWR010000070.1:0-14016 GCA_041660325.1 Thermodesulfovibrionales bacterium
GATTCATTGTTGGGGAAAGAGGGATTCCCCGATGAAAAAATACTCTTTGCCGGAGAAGGGGCGATACTCTATAAAAATGAGATAACCGAACTTATGGGTGACGGGGCGCTCTTTGCATCACCCGAAAAGACGTCGCTTTCGCCTGCCAATGTTGCCTCACTCGGTCTTAAAAAGGCTTCGCAGGAAGATTTCTCGGAACCGGTAAGCCTTGTGCCGTTTTATATCAGAAGCTCGGAGGCGGAGGTTAAATTAAAATGACGGGCAGACATGCTAAAAAACCTTTTAAATGCGGCAAAAGATAATCCATTCTGCCCTTCAAATAAAAAAATGTAACGTTTAGATAAACCCAAAAACTGCGGACGTCCAAAATAAATTTATTTAACTCGATGATTTTATTTAAAAAGATAGGTCATGGTAATTGCATGAAAATATTTTGGTAATACATCTATATAAGTACACTATGGTATCGAAAAATAAATTTATTTTACACATCCGCAGTTTCTCCGACGGTTTAATTGCTTTTTTCGGGTAAATAGCGTGGATGAGCTGATAATCCGGGAGATGAAACATAAAGACGTTCCCCGCGTTTTGGAGATCGAGCGCCATTTATTTGGCACGCCCTGGTCTGAGGACTCTTTTCTGAATGAAATATATAAAAAATATGCTATTTCAAGAGTTGCCGTAATCGATGAAAATATTGTCGGATACATCTGCGCAAACTATATACCGCATGAAGCTCATATCCTGAACCTTGCCGTTCATCAGGATTTTCAAAGACGAAGCATTGCAACCCTGCTGATGAATGAAACGCTTAAGGAATTGAAAAAGAAAGACTGTGTTTTCATATATCTTGAGGTCAGGGCTTCAAATACCGGCGCAAAGAAATTTTATGAGCTTTTCGGGTTCGAGGTGATAGACGTCAGGAAAAAATACTATATCAATCCGAAAGAGGATGCGCTTGTAATGATGGGCAGACTCTGATGCGAATGTGAGAGGGTAATTATTTCCAGACGCCTTTTATATCATGTCCGCATTTCGGACATTTACCGTCTTTTATCGTGTTTTCGCCGATACTGAAGCCGAACCGACGGATAAGCAATTCTTTACAGTCAGGGCAATAGGTGTTCTCTCCTCCTTCACCGGGGACATTCCCTTCATATACATATTTCAGCCCTGCTTCGAAACCGATTTCTCTTGCCCGTCTGAGGGTTTTTACCGGTGTTCTCGGTTTGTCAAGAATTCTATAGGTCGGATAAAACTGCGTAACATGCCAGGGCATCGAGGGATCTACTGATGATAGAAATTCCGCTATATCCCTCATATCTTTTTCGGAATCATTATGGTCCGGAATAATTAAAGTAGTGACCTCCACCCATACACCGAGCGCTTTCATGAGTCGTATGGTTTCTTTGACAGGTTCAAGCCTGGCTCCGCAGATTTTCTTATAGAACTCGTCACCTCCCTTGAGATCGATATTATTCCCATCCAGATAGGGAGCGATAGCTTTGGCGGCTTCAGGTCCGGTGTAGCCGTTGCTTACGAAGACGTTCCTGATCCCTTTTTGATGAGCAAGTTTTGCGCAGTCATAAGCGAATTCAAAATATATGGTCGGCTCGGTATAGGTATAGGAAATACTCTTGCAGCCGTTTCGGACAGCCGCTTCAACAACGGCCTCCGGTGTTGAAGGCTGCCCCATAATCTCCCCCCCGTGCTCTTTCGGATATTGGGATATTTCATTATTCTGGCAGTGTTCACAACGGAAATTGCAGCCTACCGTAGCGATTGAAAAAGAAGTCGAGCCGGGCAGAAAATGGAAGAGGGGCTTTTTCTCAATAGGGTCTATGTTCATGGATATCAACTTGCCGTACACAAGGCTGTATAAGGTCCCATCCCTGTTTTCACGCACGAAACAAATGCCCCTTTTACCCTCTTTAATCACACAGTGATGAGCGCACAGAAAACACCTGACCTTCTTCTCGTCAAGCTTCTCATAGAACATTGCCTCTTTCATAATGCTATTTCATTTGTTTCATGCCGCCGGGCATTCCCTGCATCATGGGGAGTTGCGGCATCTGCATCTTTTGATAGCCTGCGGGGAGCTCAAAGAGGCTGTCGGACTGGGGACCCATCTTTATATTTTTAAGTTCCTGGCTCCATGAGCCGTCAACGTCCGCAGTCTTAACCGGCATTTTAATATCGGAGGCGAGCCATTGGTAGACCTGATGTTTATCGTTATCGACCTTATAGGTAATCAGATATTTTATTGCGGGATGACCGTCTATGGTTTCCCTCCCAACCTCTTTCCTTTCGATCTCGCCTTCATATTTTTCGTCTATTTTCGGCTTGTTTTTCATGTCGAAGGGGATTTCCATATACATTTTCGATTCGGGCATTAAATTCCAGGCGACTTTCTTGTCCAACCTTGTAATTATGACCATGGACATATCGTTATGGGGCTTCATTTCTATCCTGAACCTGTCTATTTTGAAGAAAAGCTTGCCTTTTAGCTGCTTGTCTCCCTGGAATGTCGAAATAGTGTCGGCAGAGAATTCGACAGCGAAGGCTGAAGATGCGACAAAAAGAACTGCAAAGAGAACGGCAAAAAATTTTTTCAGCATTTAACTCCTCCATCTTTAAGTTTATTTATTATACAACTTTTGCAATAGTCAAGAGAGTGAGGTAATTGGTACAATAAACGTTGTAAAATCATTAACAATAGAAATCACAGTGCAGTTGAGGAGCAGGATATATGTATGAGACTAAGAAATGCGAGTACTGCGGCAAAAATATTAATATAAAATATAATCTCTGTCCTCTATGCGGAGGTCAGACGGAGAATGGCATCGAGTCCTTGCCTCCCGTCTGTCCCCGGTGCAAAACCCCTCTTGAAATAAGGATATGCAAAAATGAGGAATATGATGTTTGTAAGCGATGCGGCGGGATGTGGCTCGATAAAACGGAATTTCAAAACGCAGCGAGGCCTTCCCTGGTTTATAGCGAAGAGACTAAAAAGGCTTACAGGAGAATGCCGACAGACGAACCTCTTGAATATATCCCATGTGTCAGATGCGGAAAACTGATGAACCGAAGGAACTTCGGGCGCATCTCCGGCGTGATCATCGATGAATGCGGCAGACACGGTATCTGGCTTGATACGGGAGAACTTGAAAAGATACGGCATTTCATCGCCGACGGCGGACTCGAAAGGTCGCAGGACCGTGAAATAGAAAAGACCCAAATTGAACTGAGAGACCTTGCAACTAAAGTCGAACAGACGGAGTTTACACAGAAGGTGCTGCATTTCTGGAATTTCAAGAGATGGCTTTTCGGCGGCTGATGTCGTCAATTTATTATTAGGGAGCTGATGCTTTGGGGAATGATGCCGGGGAAAGAGTAAGCCGAAAGAAACGTAAAAGGCTTATCCTTTTTACACTTGCCGTGGTCGTCCTGGGTTTTCTTGTCTTCTTTTTGAGGGGCCGCTATGTATCCGATACTCTGAAAGGGATCATAATTCCCGAACTGGAGACCGCGACCGGGCAGAAAGTCGAAGCGCCGCGTATATCCGTCAATATCCTGCCTTTATTCATCGAAGCAAAAAACATGAAGGTGTCCGATTCGTCCGGAAATGCCATCGTTAATACAAAAAAGGTCAAAGGTTATATATCGCTTTCCGGGATTTTCAACCGGCAGCTTACATTACAGAGGCTTGTCATTGAAGAGCCGTCTCTTGTATCGAACAACCGGCAGCTTGATGAGATCATCCGGCATGTCCGGGCATATCTTGAGCAGGAGAGGGACCTTCCTTTCAAGGTCAAAATAAAGGTTGTCGAAGTGGCTCAGGGCTCCGTTGATCTTAAGGATGAGGAGTTAAAGTCCCGGGCAGGGATAAAGGGTCTTTCAGGCGAGTATATTATCGGAAATAACCCGAGGCTCAAGGCGTCCGTCAAAGAACTTACTATAGACAAGAAAGATTGGCCGAAGATTAAGTGTGACATAAACACCTCGGTTGTTTTTAAAAAAGACCGGCTTGAAATAAAGCAGCTTGAGCTCGGGGCCTACGGGTCCAGATTCACCGGAGAAGGCTATTATGCCGGGGGAAAAGGGACCTTTAAAGCCGGTATAGACCTGATCGTTGATTCTATGAAACGTATGTTTCACCTTGTACAGAAGGGCGACGGCAGGATTTCCGCAAAAGGAGAAATATGGCTCGGCAAGGATGAAGCCGGGTCTCCTTCAATAAAAACCCCTCAGGAAGGCGTCCCTCTGAAAGGACTGAAAGACGTGTCCCTGAATTTAAAAATCGGAGGCGATTTCTATCTCCAGACCTTAATGGAATTATTGACGGTCAAAGAGAAACTTGAAGGCCTTGTCGACTTCCAGGGGACAATAACGGGAAGGCTTAATGATATTTCCGGAAAAGGAAAGGCGCGCATGCGGAAAGGAAACCTCTATGGCGTCGATATAGACGAGGTGAACTGTGACGTTATCTATAAAAACGGCGTGATGGATTTCAAAAACGGCTTGGGCCGCTTGTATAACGGCACAGCCGAAGCCGACGCCTCAATAAAGCTGCCGGTTGTCGATTTCTTTGCCCTGAATGTGAAGTTTCATTCGGCTGACAGCGGGCCTGTTTTGAATCTGATAGGATGGGACCCCGGAATACCTCCCGGCAAAGTGGATGGAGAGCTTTCATCTTCCGGCAGCGCATTCGGACCTGACGGCCGGTTTGTGTATAAGGCACTCGGTCCCGAACAGAGGGCAAGGATAAAAGGATACCGGACGCCTGTCGATGACGTCCTCAACAGGATCAAAGATATAAAAGGCAATTTCTCTATGCGGGGGGATATACTTTCCCTGACGAATTTGCAGCTAGGCACGGCGCTGTCAAAGGCCGATGCAAACGGAACTCTCGACCTCGCGGGGAAAACCCTCAATCTGAAAAGCAGGATTCATACTGAAAACGTCTCGGACTTTGCCTTGCCCTATTACAGGGAACTCAAAGGACGCGGAGATTTTACCGGGGACGTAAAAGGGACCTTTGAAGACCCGAGGATTGACGGCAGATTTACGCTGGCAAGCGGCGTTATCGAAGGATACAAATCGGACAGCGTAATAACAGACATGTCATACCGGAAAAATCTTCTCGAAGTCCGTGAAGCGGTCTTCAGGTCATCAGGGGAAGAGCATACGATCAAAGGCAGGATAGCGTTCCCTGAAGCCGGTTATCTTTTTGATCTTTCTAAACCCCTATACGATTTGAGGGCGTCCGTCAGGAATGCCGAATTCGGACAGGCAGTAAGAATATTCTACAAGGATTTTGTTGCGACAGGAAGGCTGAATGGCGATTTCCGTATCGAAGGCAGGGACCTCGATCCCGAGGTTTCCGGTAAAGTTTCCGTGGAAAAAGCCTCGGCTTATAAAATTCCATTTGACTCGGGAACAACGGCGCTTACCTATTCCGGCCGGGCGCTGTCTTTAAATAAGGTAAAGATCGTTAAAGGCAAATCCGTTGCGGATGGAGAAGCGCGATTTCTTTCCGACGGCAAGTTTACCTATACGGCGGTATCTGAAAGGTTTATGTTAAAGGACTTCGGCCCTGGACGATTGCCGGAGGATATATTTTTATCCTTTGAATCATCAGGGCAGGGGACCGTTGACAATCCCTCCCTATCGCTTACCGCAAAAGTTGCGGGGGGAAGCTTTAAAGGGCAGAATATTGGCGGAGGCACGATAAGCGCTTCGATAAAGAACAGGGACATAGCTTTTAATGCGGCGTTGTTTAATGAAAGGATGAAGATTAAAGGAAACGGACGTTTCGATGAAACATTGCCCTGGAGCGCCGAAATATCAATGCAGCAGGGCAGATATGATTTCCTTGCAAGCTCGATCCTGAAGGATGTTCCCGAAGACCTTCAGCTTAATCTTGAGGGAGGCGTCTCTTTAAAAGGAGACAGGAACAATATTTCAGCTTCACTGGATATAGGTCATATAACGCTTTCCCTGTTCGGACAGACATTTGCGAATGATTCACGGTTACAGGTACGGATGGATAACAGGAAAGTCTCAATAAAGACCTTTACCGTAAAAAGCGGGTCAACCTCTTTCAGAATCTATGGCGGTATGGAAATCGGCAAAGAATATGATATTTTCCTTGACGGCAGTTCGTCTTTGTCACCGCTGAAAGGGCTTTCAAGAAAAATAGGGTACCTCAAAGGCGACGCCGATTTTGTGTTCTCCGTTACCGGGAAATGGGACAAGCCGAATATAAACGGCGGGATGAATTTAAACAATGCTTCTTTGGGTCTCAAGGATTTCCCGTCATATATCAGTTCAATTAACGGATATATGCATATCGATGAGGACAGGGTGGTCCTTGAGAAGCTTTCAGGAAAGATAGGAGGCGGCGACGTAAATATATCCGGCATAGTCTATCTCCAGTCATTCGCAATGAAGCGGTTCTATCTCCAGGCAAACTTTGATAATATAACGACGACTTTCTCAAAGGACTTTGCAGTGAATTTTGATGGAAATCTTCTTTACAGAGGTACTGCGGAAGCGATGAGCATCACCGGCGACATTAAGATAAACAGGGCCAGGTATAAGGAGATGGTTGAATGGAGAAGCTGGCTCCTTGCCTCAAAACCGAAAGAGCTTCCCAAATCGGAGGCGTCCGTTTTTGAGAAAGCGCAAATGAATATAAGGATCACCGGAGGTGAAAATATGCTCATTGACAAAAATATGGCGAGAACGCCTGTGCGGATAAGCGGCGATATGATACTGAGAGGAACAGTGACCGGCCCTATACTTTTCGGCAGGCTTGAGTCAAACGAGGGTTACGTCTATTTCAGGAACAATGAGTTTAAGATCATTTTTGCCAGTGTTGATTTTGCAGACCCCAACAGGATCAAACCCGTCGTCAATCTGACTGCTGAAATTACGGTAAAGGGATATAATATCAAACTGGGCCTTGAAGGACAGATGGACCACTTTAATCTTTCCCTCTCCTCTGATCCGCATCTCGAAGAATCGGACATTCTTGCGCTCCTGACTGTCGGACAGGTCGGCAAACAGTTAAAAGGCCTCGAGGGAGGCATCGGAGCAGGAGAAGCGACTTCATTTATAACAGGGAAGGTGCAGGATGTGATCGAAGAAAGGCTGCGAAGTATAACGGGGCTTGACAGATTTCAGGTAGAACCTTACGTGTCCAACAAAACGGGTACTGTAGGCCCCCAGGTTACTGTCTCAAAGCGTTTGATAGGTGACAAGTTGTTTGTGACTTACTCGAATCCGATAGGCTCGACCGAGGAACAGATCATCAAGCTTGAATATCTGCTTGAAAAGAATGTCTCGCTCGTCGGAGTGAGAGATGAAAGGGGAAGCATCGGGGGAGATATAAAATTCAGGTTCGAGTTTAAATGAACGGTAAACGGAATATAAGATCATGGTCAGGGGAATCAGAGTGAAGAGATTTTTTGTCTTTTGCCAGGGTTTTTTTCTGCTCATGATATTTTTATGGTCTTCCGAATCTTGCGCTTCATTAGTAAGCGAAGTGGAGATCCACGGCCTCGCATCTCTTGATAAGGAAGAATTACTATACCTTCTTGATATCAGGCCCGGAGAAAGAATAGACGCTGACACTGTGCGGATGGGGATCAAACGGGCTTTTCTGAAAGGGATATTCGAGGACATTTCAGTCGAGGCGGGAGATGGGGAGGAAACAAAGGTCGTCATTCATGTGAGGGAAAAGGATTCAGTAAGAAAAATATCCATAGAGGGTGATTATGCAATCTCCGGGAAGAAAATAAAGGAGTTGTTCCACATAAAAGAAGGTCTGCTGCTGACCTGCGGTCTTCTTGAGAAAGCCTCGGAGGATCTCAAGCGGGATTTAGCATTACTTGGATTCCCGCGCGTTGAAATTCATACAAAAATAAAGAGACTGAAAAAAAAGCCGTACCTGGTGGATATCCTGATCGTGATAAACACCGGTGAGCCTGAAAGGATAAAAAAGATCGAGATTGAAGGAGCTGCTGAAGAAGCAAAATCGGTAATGAAACTGTCGAATGGCGATGTATATAACCGTGAAATTCTAAAGCAGGATATCGAGAAGATAAGGGTCTATTTAAAGAAAAAGGGATACTATAAGCCTGTTATAAGCCGCTATACCTTTAAAGACGGCGTTCTTGTCTTTTCGGTCAATCCGGGAAAACGTCTTAAAATTTCCGTCCAGGGCAACGACACGGTATCTACGAAAGACCTTATGAAGGAGATACCATTTTTTGAGGCCGAGGATTTCAGCGACGATATCGTACAGGAGGCTGTGAACAGACTGCTGTCAATATATCATGTTAAGGGATATCCCTTTGCCCAGGTCGCCCCCGTTGTAACGGTGGAAGCCGAGCTCATCACGGCTGCTTTTTTCATCTTTGAGGGAACCCGGGTTGACGTCAGGGGAATATCTTTCCATGACAACAGCCTTAAGGAGGACAGACTGAAAGAGATAATGTCTCTCAAGGAGGGAAAGAAATATAATCCCGACCTGATTGACTCTGACAGGGAGGCGCTCGAAAATTTCTATAATGCCCTCGGATACCTGTCCGTAAAAATTGATGATGTCCAGGCAGTCTATGAGGAAGGCCGGGCCGGTGTAAATATTATTGTCGATATTCATGAAGGCGCAAAAACCGAGATAGGCAGAGTAGATATAACCGGTGCAAACCTTGTTTCGGAAACGGAGTTGAGGAAAGTAGTCAATCTGCATCCGGGAGATCCCTATAACGAGGTTGACCTTTCCGATGCCCGCTATAGGATCATCGAATTTTATAGTAAAAAGGGCTTCCCCAATGTGGCTGTTGAAGTAAAAAGGGAAATAGAGGAACGGAAAGCCGCCGTAACATTTCATATAAACGAAGGGTCTGTGGTATTGTTCGGCAAAGCGATCGTCACAGGGAACCGGAAGACAAAGTACGAAGTGGTCCGTAGAGAGCTGAAACAGCAGGAGAATATGCCCTTTGATTACACTCTGCTCTCTAAGGAAAGACAGCAGCTTTATAAATCGGGTCTTTTTACCGCTATTGATATGGAAGCGCTCGACGCATATGAAGATAAAAAGGACGTCCTTATTAAACTGCGCGAAGGTAATGCCGGCGCCGTCGAACTCAGCCTTGGATATGCCGAATATGAGCTTTACCGGGGGGTTATAGATCTAAGCTACAGAAATGTCATGGGCTTGAACCGGCAGGTATCATTGAGACTTGAGCTCAGCTCCCTTGAGAAGAGGTATATTTTGCAATATTATGAACCATGGTTTTTGTCCAGAGAACTGCCATTCAGGGTCTTTGTCCTCGGTGAGGACAGAAAAGAGATCAATATAGATACCCGTGAAACCCGGTACCGCCTGACAAGAAACACGATAACAGCGGGGTTTGAGAAAAAGATGAGTGAAAAACTCAAAAGCGAACTGTATTACGAATTCTCACTTGTAAATACTTTTGATGTAAAACCGGATGTGATATTGACTAAAGAAGATACAGGGACCCTTGTCATAAGCGGATTGCGGTATGGCATTATCTATGATACCCGTGATAATCAGTTCTACCCCACGAAGGGTCTTTTCTCCGGGGCAACAGTAAAATTGACCTCGCCGGTTTTCATGTCGGAAACGGATTTTATCAAGCTCACTTTTTACGGCAATATCTATCATGAAATTACAAAGGGGGTAGTTCTCGCAGCCTCATTAAGGGGCGGTGGGGCCCAGGGATATTTCAAGACGAACGAACTCCCGATAGTCGAGAGGTTTTTCCTCGGCGGGAGGACTACCGTGAGGGGCTATGCCCAGGACGAACTTGGCCCAAAAGGAACTGACGGGAATCCTACAGGGGGTAACGCGTTTCTTATGGAAAACCTTGAACTCAGAACTTCACTCGGGAAGAATTTCGGCCTCGTTACATTCCTGGACGGCGGAAACGTATGGGTGAAAATGAACGAAATGAAGCCGACAGATTTCAAGTTTGCCGCAGGCCTCGGGTTAAGATACAATACGCCGGTCGGCCCGGTCCGTATTGACTATGGACGGAAGCTGCAAAGGGAAAAAGGAGAAAGCGCTGGAGAATTACATTTCAGCATCGGTAATGCGTTTTAAGAAAACAATACCGGTAGTGCTCGTGATTTGGATCTTCCTGGTCCAATGCACCTGTGTATCCGCCGACATACGGGACCGGGTTGTTGCCTTTGTGGACGCCCAGGCAATAACGTTAAGCGAACTGGAGATGAAATTTTCCGGATCCCGAAAGGTCAAGGCGGACATAACAAAGGAAGAGGTTTTGAATACCATGATCAACAGGGCGCTGCTCCTCAGGGAGGCCAAAAAAATTAGGCTGGAGGCGCCTTCAGAGGAAGAACTGCTCAAGGAATATATCGATATGAAGATCAGGGCATTAATAAGGGTCAAAGAAGAAGAGATACGGGATTTTTACAATAAGCATATCGACAATTTCGAAGGAAAAGAACTGGAAGACGTGCGGGACAATATTGAAAACTATCTCATCGAACATGACCTTAACGAGCGCCTGAAATCACACATTAATGAACTCAGGGAAAAGACCTGCGTGCGGATACAATTGAATCCTGAATAGAAGAATAATCTAAATTATGAAAAGACTTGCTATCACCATGGGGGACCCCGGAGGGGTCGGGCCCGAAGTTATTGTTAAGGCGCTGAGTTCTCCGGCGATTAGAAACATTTGTATGCCGATAGTCATAGGCGACCCATCGATAATAGAAGAAACTTTGAGCCTGCTTGAAGTTGCCTTGAAAGCGAGGGTTATCGAATCTCCCGAAGAATATAAACATATAAAAGGAGCGATTAACATTATCGGGACGGATGAGAAGGCTGAATTCATAAAAAATAAACCGACTGCCGGCGGTGGAAAGGCCTGCGCCGGTTATATAAAAAAAGCGGTTGAACTTGCGTTGAACGGACGGGTTGACGGCATCGTCACCGCGCCGATATCTAAAGAGGCATTGAAGATGGCGGATATTCAATGGCCGGGGCATACCGAAATGCTTGCCTGTCTCACAAAAACAAAAGATTACGCAATGATGCTTGCCGGAGGACCTTTGCGGGTGGTTCTTGTCACAATTCATACGGCATTAAAAAACGTCCCTGATCTTATCACAAAACAAAAGATATTAAAGACCATCCGCCTTGCAAAGCATGCCTGTGAAATGCTGAATATTAAAAAGCCGGTTATTGCGGTTGCAGGGCTGAATCCTCATGCAGGAGAGGCCGGAATGTTCGGGGACGAGGAGATCAAAAAAATAGCTCCTGCAATTAAAGAGGCTATCAGGGAAGGCATTCCGGTTTCAGGACCTTATCCGCCGGACACCATATTCCATAAGGCATATAAAGGTGAAGTCGATATGGTCGTCTGCATGTATCATGACCAGGGGCTGATCCCGTTGAAAATGGTTGCCTTCGATAAAGGGGTAAATGTCACTGTCGGGCTGCCCTTTGTGAGGACGTCCCCGGACCACGGGACAGCCTATGACATTGCATGGCAGGGAAAAGCAAACCCGGCAAGTATGATAGAGGCGATCAAATTGGCGGTAAAGCTGAAACAGTGAGCCTCAACAAAAAGCACATCATAAGCTGGGCGTTCTTTGATTTTGCAAATTCGAGTTATTCCGCCGTTATCGCCGCCGTCGTATTCCCCGTATATTATGCCAACGTTATTGTCGGCAATCATGCCGGACTCGGAGACTTGTGGTGGGGCAGGGCAATATCCGTCAGCATGGCTTTAGTGGCCCTCAGTTCTCCTTTACTTGGAGGCATTGCGGATTATGGAGGCTACAGGAAAAAATTTCTCTTCCTTTATACCGCCTTGAGCGTTGCCGCCGTAGCAGGTTTTTCATTTCTTGAGAAAGGTATGATTATAGAGGGATTTGTCCTTGCTTCCATAGCAAACCTCGGCATGGAAGGCGGTCTTGTCTTTTATAACTCTTTTCTGCCCCGGATAGCGCCAAAAGAATATCAGGGAAGGGTTTCAGCGTGGGGTTTCATGGTCGGGTACGCAGGGTCAATTGTCTCCCTGTTAATCGCTCTTCCATTAGTAAAGAGCGGTCATTATGTCGCTACCTGGCTTATGGTTGCGGCATTCTTCGCCGTTTTCTCTATGCCGGCTTTTATTTTTCTACCGGCTGATGTTAAAGGTGATTCCATGATGCGTTCAGGGATAAAAGGCTTGCGGTATTCGATGGCTGCCTTAAAAGAAATATGGAAGAGAGAAGAACCAAGAAAATTTCTTTTTTCATATCTGATATACGAAGACGGCGTAAATACCGTAATAGTCTTCTCAAGCATCTTTGCCGCCGTAACACTCGGGTTTGCGCCGCAGGAACTTATTCTCCTTTATCTGGTTGTTCAGACAACCGCTCTTCTCGGTTCTCTGGCTATGGCAAAGCCTATTGATCTTTGGGGCCCTAAAAGGATTGTTATACTGTCACTGCTTATGTGGACCTCTGTTGCAATAATAGCCTTCTTTGTCCAGACCAAATCTCATTTCTGGTTTTTGGCCGTAATTGCAGGGCTTGGACTCGGCACGGTCCAGGCTGCTTCACGCGCTTTTTACACGCAGTTTATACCTCAGGGGTCCGAGGCTGAGTACTTCGGGGTTTATTCTCTGGTAGGAAAATCGTCGGCAGTTCTGGGACCGCTTATCTTCGGCTATGTGTCCACCACCTTTGGAAGCCAGAGACCTGCTATACTTTCAGTAGCGGCATTTTTTCTTGTCGGGCTGGTTATACTCTCGTTTGTCAAAGGCGGCGGCCCGAATATGAAATCTGCAAGGAAGAGATTATATTAAGAAGTTCATAAGTAAGGATACATTTAAACACCCTCCCCTTTATCCCCTCCCCTCAAGGGAGGGGCGATTCTAAAGTCCCCTCTCCCTTGAGGGGAGAGGGCAAGGGTGAGGTGAGCGGCTTTACTTCTGGACTCCTTATTAACCTGTTTTACAATGATAAGGATAATGCAATAGAATGGCGAAGAAATCATTAGGACAACATTTTCTTGGTAACCCGAAAATCCTTCAAAGGATTATCGAATCCGCACAGCTTGACGCCGATGACCTTGTAGTCGAAATAGGCCCCGGTCCGGGCAGTTTGACTAAGATGCTCTTAAAAAAGGTCAGAAATGTCATTGCCATTGAACTTGACGAACAATTATTTGACAGATTAAAAACCGAACTTGCCGGATACGATAATATAGAACTTATCCACGGCGACGCCCTTAAATATCCATATGAAGACCTTCCGGTCTTCAAGGTCGTGGCCAATATCCCTTACTATATCACTACCCCTATAATTTTCAGGCTCCTGGAGATGGGACTGAAAACGCCGTCAATTCCCCGATCCGGTAAAAACCTCAAATCAATAACTCTGACCATCCAAAAGGAAGTCGCTGAAAGAATAGTCGCCAGGCCCGGCGGAAAAGATTATGGAGTGCTTTCGATCATGGTACAGTACTACGCGCAGCCGTCTTTTGAATTCATCATCCCGAAGGAAGCTTTCAGACCTGTTCCGAAAGTTGACTCTGCGGTTATTCGCTGCGTAATTCTCGAAAAGCCTTCTGTTGAAGTTAAAGATGAAAAATTATTCTTCACGATTATCAGGACGGCCTTTTCTCAAAGGAGGAAGATGCTTTCCAACTCACTGAAAAGTGTAAGCGAGGATGTAATGGGATGGCTGAATAAGGCAGGGATAGACCCTAAGAGAAGACCGGAGACCCTGAGCATTGAAGAGTTCGCCCGCCTTGCAGACATCTTATAGGAGCAATTGCTGAACTGTTTCAATATGTCGGACGTAATGTCTTCCATACGTTGATAAAAAGTTAACTCGTTATTCACTCATTTTGCGAGGATAACGAGTTAGAAATTCCAACAATAATAAGCAAATGCCTAATAAATTGTCAAATTTATTGCATTATCTTTAGGCGTTGCGTATGATAACGAGAAACCAGTT
>JBAZWR010000071.1:0-13970 GCA_041660325.1 Thermodesulfovibrionales bacterium
TACCCCTGTTCCATTCGCATCATCAGCACCCACAGCCCAACCCTCGCCTGGTGAGGTAAAGTGAACGCTGTTAAGTCTCCAGTCAGGACTTACGGAAGGGGGCGTAACAGAACTCCAGATGCCGCTGGAATAATGTAGCAGTATTCCTTTACGATTTGCATTGTCACCTCCCACAGCCCATCCTTCCCCGGATGAAGTGAAATAAACGCTGTTAAGTTTCCAGTCAGGACTTACGGAGGGGGGCGTAACAGAACTCCAGATGCCTCCGGAATAGTGTAGCAATGCCCCTCGATGATTCTGATAGTCAATTCCCACGGCCCATCCTTCCCCTGATGAGGTAAAGTGAACGCTGTTAGATACCCAAGACATGCTTACGTGAGGGGGTGGCACGGAACTCCATTTACCATAAACAAAAGTGCTTAAAACGAAAAAGATACTAAACGATATAAGTAAAATTATAAACCTCTTTTTAAGACTCCCTACTTCGTTTGCCAAAGGACAACTCCTATGATCTTTCATGTTTTCTTGTTAGCAGAGGATTTTACTTGACCGCCTTTTTGAGCGCCTCCTGGAATTCAGAAGAACCTTTATTGCCGACCTCCTTCTTCGCAATGATATCTACCGGCTTTACGTCTTTACCGTATATTCTTTATTGAGGCAGTCCCGAACGTGGACATATCCGTCCTCTTTTCTTAAAAGTAAAGATTTAGCTTTTAAACCTTTTCCATTTTGGGCCATCTCTTGTGCCTATGTCTTCTTCAATCTTATAACTATGACTTTTAGCCCATTTATATGCAGCTTCCTTTAACTGCATGTTCCCACAATTTATAAAGTCCATAGCCATCCTGTTATTCCCGTACGTATGTAAAGCACCTATAAGCATATCTTCCGTACCTGGTTCACCTACGGAAATAATAAAATAGTAGGCATCGGCAACTGCTCTTAAATCTTTTTCTTTAAGGGCATGGTCCAGTTGTTCGGATACAGGAGCACCAATCTCGATTAATGCCTTTACCGCCTCTTCTCTGACATCTGAGTATTCATCGTTCAGAGCATTAATCAGCGGTTGAACCGCCCGCCTATCCTTTATCTTCCCGAGTCCCTTTGCTGATTCCTGACGAACATATAAATAATCGTCATTCTTTAGGACAGTGATCAGCGGTTGTACTGCACGAGTATCCTTTATTTCACCAAGTGCCCATGCTGCTTGTCCCCGTACATATGAGTCCGTATCATTTAGGGCATTAATCAACGGGGTTATTACACGAGCATCTTTTAACTTGCCCAGTGCTATTACTGTTTGTGCACGAGTATGTCTATTTTTACTTTGCAGTTTTTTAATTAAACTGTCTACTTTATCTTCAGCGTTTTGTTGTGAGGCTGCCATTGTCAGCATGAAGAAAAAGATAAGTAATATGATCCGTGTCGTTTTAAGAGCTTTGTCCAGTCGCGTAATTTTATGATGTATCATATATCTACTTTCTAATAAGTCAAAAATGAAAGACAAGTATTATGCAATAACTGTATTTTACTCATAAGTTATGAAAAGTTGAATACCACCCGGTGAATTTATTTTGCTCAATTACTTCATCAAAAAACAAATGCATCCGGTACCTTTCACTTTACTAAGCGCGTTGATCAGGATTCTGCCATAGACTTTTGGACTCGCTGCATTTAGTGGATGCATGTCCGGATATTGATTTCGGACCATGGCATCCCATATTTCTAAAACCTTCCCCACATCGCACGATGACTGCCGCTACCAGTTCCGACATAATACCCATGCTCTCTTGCCCATGCCTGCCCCCCATCTGCAAGCTGTGATGAACCCGAATTCAAATAATCCTCTGCCATTGATTTATCTCCGTAAACCATTAAGATGTTCGTTAGCTTTTCTTCCGAACCTTGTGTGCCGAGCTTGATAGACAAGATTAGTATGCGCAACCTCATGAAATGATTCAATACCAAAGAATTGATCAGATATTTTTCCTGCAGGCGTTTTAAGCCATCGTACAATTCTCGACCTTTATCCATATTCAAAAGAATTATTTCTTGTTGCCAAGTCTCTTGCTGCTGATCCTAACTCTGCTTTTCCACAATTAAGGGAACCCTATGCTATCCCAGCCCTTTAACGATGCTCTGTGCACCACTTAAAGAAATGTTACCAGAAAAAAACGTCTTTGCCAATGTATTAAGCTAAACATGTGCAAAAAGCTTGATCTTTCAACAACCAACTTTCTTCCTGAAATATTGATTTGGAAATCTGCTACTAATATGAAGACTACTGTTGATAATGAATGTCTAAATTGTAGATATACTTAGTCTCATAAACCGGAATACTAAAAAATGATATACTAAGTTTCAGCAGGGCTGATACAGAGGATACAGCACCTCAGCGGCAGCAAAACAAATTCAACGGTTTGTGGAAGATTTAAAAACAAACAAGAAATTTAAGAAAATAATTGACAATATTGAACCGGAATTGTCTATTGTCAAGGGCTGACCTCTCTTATCCCTTCGTCCTTAGCGAAATCTCGCTATCCGGTATCCTTTAACTTTTTCCGCTCCTCGATCAACTCCCGGAGGAGCTTCTTTTCCTCAATGCTTTTTAATATATCACGCCGGTCGTCCTCCGGCATATCCTTTAATAATGTAAGTATCTTCGCCGAGATATCGTCAACATCCGGTCCATAACTTGATACACTTTCGGCCACCGACGTAAGGTATCCGGACCATTCCATAGGCCCTTTGCCGGTGAGGAGCCAAGCAAGATTGATATCAGTGTTCCGAACTAATTTCAATAATGTTTGCGTTGAAGGGTCTGCTTTTTCGTTTTCAATATCAGATAGTCCCCCTTGAGAAAAGCCTATTATATTGGCTAACTCTTGGATTTTATATCCTTTTTTCTTTCTATATTCTCTAAGTCTTTGGCCTATCATAAAAAATATTACTATGCTGATATTTTTGCTTGACAATATATCGGTTATCTGATATATTTCTTTTCATGATGACCCTGAATAGTAAAAACAATAAGAATGCCTTTGACCCGGTCCGGAAAACTTCAGCCTTAAAGCGCAGGAAATCAAAAAGTAGGATAAATTTTCCCCCTCACCGGTTAATTTTGTCGCAAACAGATTATACCACAGAGGCTGGGAGATTGCGCCCGGCAAGGTGGCCACTGCCTGCCTGACAGGGTCATCACTTTGGTTGCCGAACCGGGTGCTAATTTTGATTTTCATAATAAAAATTTTTGCCGGAAAGGGCTCGTCCACACAAGTCCATTATTTAAGCGAGGGTTGACATGCAAGAAAACTTGACCTTTAATGTTCGACCCGAAGACATGACCGCCAATTTTATTCCGGCTAAATGCAGAAACTCTCGTGATGCGCTGATCCTGTGTGTTGAGTGCTCCGATAAGACACCATTGGTGCTATTCATGAATTTTTGCGTGATAAAGGATTGAGACTTTAGAATGGGCGCTGATTACGAAGGTCAGGAAAGGGGGATTGAGGAGTTGAAGTCTTTAAGTCCTGAAGCAAAGGGATACTTGAATCACCATCTCCGCAATTCACTGACCGGGATCATCGGCGGGATCGAGACAGGGAATCTCGACATAGCCAAACAGGAAGCCTGGCACATTTTAGAAGATCTTGAAAGGATAGGGTGCTGACGTGGATAGCCGGCAAAAAAAAACGCTCAAATACTCTATCCTCAGCTTTCAATAGAAATTATTATGTGTTTTCAAGGAAGCCGGGAACATATTCTCCGATTTGACTCGCAATGTATTTTTCCGTAGCACTTGAAGATGTTTGAGTTTTAAGTCCATAATATGTTCTATGTATAAGGAACATTTCGGTCTCAGGGAATTGCCGTTTTCGATTGCGCCGGACCCCCGGTTTCTTTATCTGGGCGATCAGCACAGGGAGGCGCTTGCGCATCTTATCTATGGGATCAACAGTCAAGGCGGTTTCGTCCTGCTTACCGGCGAGGTAGGAACAGGCAAAACAACCGTTTGCAGATGCCTTCTGGAGCAACTGCCTGAACAAACCGATATAGCTTTTATTTATAATCCGAAACTTACCGTCGAGGAATTGCTGGCCTCCATCTGCGACGAACTCCGCATCTCCTGTCCCGCGGGTACAAAGAGCATTAAGGTCTTTATAGACACGTTAAATTCATATCTCCTTGAGAATTTTTCAAAAGGCCGCAAGACGGTCATCATTCTTGAGGAAGCCCAGAACCTTAGTCCCGAAGTCCTTGAAGAGATAAGGCTGCTTACCAACCTTGAAACAAACCGGCAGAAGCTTCTTCAGGTTATTATGGTAGGACAGCCGGAACTGAGAGATATGCTCTTAAAGCCCGAACTCAGGCAACTGTCACAGAGGATAACCGCGCGCTACCATCTGGAGCCTTTAGAGAAAAATGAAGTCGGCCCCTATGTGAATTACCGTCTTGAAACGGCAGGCGCAAACAGCATACTTTTCCCCGAGTCCCTCATGGACCATATCTATCGCTTTAGTAAAGGAATCCCGCGTTTGATTAACCTTATATGCGACAGGTCTCTCCTCGGCGCTTATGTTCAGGGAAAAGACTGTGTTGATAAGAAAACTCTGCTAAAGGCGGTCAGGGAGGTATTCGGAGAGCACGACATACGGATACGCGACCGGAAATCATTAAAATGGGCTGCGCTTATATTCCTGTTGATAGTATGCGGAACAGGTCTTGCAACAGTTTATTATAACCGGGAACCTAAGCTGATAAACACTCGGCAGGCGGTTGCATTAAAGCCGAAAGAAGCCGCTCCGGCAATCGTACAGTTTGATGCTATAGACTGGCCGTCAACCCTTCCCGTTGAAAGGAGCAAGTCTATGGCCTATGACGCCCTTTTAAAGGAGTGGGGCCTCGCTTCCCGAAACAAGAGCTCCGGTACCGCTTGCGAGCGGGTTGTTGCCAAAGGTCTTCGTTGCCTGGAAGGAAAAATGAGCTTTGACAAACTAATTCGCCTGAACAGACCTGCCGTGATAAAACTCGGGGATGAAAATGGAAGGGTATATTATGCCGCCCTGAAAACAATAAACGGCGATAGCGCTCAATGCATAGTAGGCGGCGAACTAAGAAACGTTGATCTTCAGGAGATTAAAAAACGCCGGTATGGTGATTATTTAATCTTATGGCGGACACCCCCGGATTACAAGGGCATTCTGTATCCCGGTGACAGAAGCCCGGTCATTGCGTGGCTTGAAAATAAATTGGCGGCTATTCAGGGCCGAAAACCGCTTGATATTAAAAACCCGGTCTATAATGAAATACTTGTTAATCAGATAAAAAAATTCCAGAAGGATGAAGGTCTTTCATCCCTCGGTTTTGTAGGCCCAAGGACGATTATTTATTTAAACAATAAAGCGGGCAGCGACGAACCGAAGCTGATGAAAAAAGGGGAGGCTTAATAACCATGTCTTATATCCTTGACGCCCTGAAAAAGTCGGAAAAAGAGAGACAGCGCGGCACGGCGCCGGACCTCCTTACGGTGCAGGAAACCGTATTACGGGAAAAGAAGAATAGACGGGTGTGGCCTTATATTATTTTTGCCGTATTAATTTTTGGTATGGGTCTTGCTGCATACCGGCTGATACCATGGCAGTCAAGGAATGAAAAGGCCGGCACAAGTACCGCTGCCTTGCAAAAGAGTGAACCTAAACCCGCAGAATCTTTGCAGCCGGAAGTTTCGCAGACTATAACTACTCAGGCTGAGATAAAGAAACAGGAAGTTCCTCCGCTGACAAATACGACTCCGGAAAAGTCACTCAAGACGCCTCTTGCTCTGACAAAGAAAGAAGAAAAGCCGGTAGTGCAAAAAGCGACTGTTCAAAGCAAAATCCAGGAACAGCCCGCAGTAAAAAAAGCGGCTCAACCTGTTGGAACATCACAACAGGCATTAAAACCTGAGATTCCGGCAAGTGCGCCTTCTACCGTCTCCCCTGATGTAAAACCCGTCCAAAATGATCCGGCGCCGGTACCGGGTAAGATTTATCATTCGGGTGATCTGCCTGCATCAGTACGGCAGAATCTGCCTGCCGTCACTATGTCTATATTCATGTATTCTGAAGATCCCGCTTCGAGGATGGTAAGGATCAACGGTCAAACGCTCCGCGAAGGCCAGTATATTTCAGAGGGCCTGAAAGTGGAAGAGATCAGGCCTGACGGCGTTATCCTGAATTATAAGAATTACCGGTTACACATCGGACAGAAACAATAAACGCATCTGTATCCGTTTCTTTACATCAATAAAATCAACATCGTATAATAACAAGCCGGTCGGCTTAGACGGTTATGCAGGGACCATTCCGTTATCCTGAATCCGTTTCAGGATCTCGCCGCGGGTTTTCGGGATGCCGAACGAGTTCAGCATGAAAAATTAGTTATTGGAGAGGATAGTTCATATGAAAATAGTTGTCTGCATCAAGCAGGTGCCGGATACTGCAGAGGTAAGGATTAATCCGGAGACCGGAACTCTTATCAGAGAAGGAGTGCCGAGCATTATCAACCCGTTTGACATGCATGCCATTGAAGCGGGGATAAATATAAGGGAAAAGACGGGGGGGAAGGTTACCGTGATTACAATGGGACCTCCACAGGCAGAGTCTGCTCTAAGAGATGCAATATCAATGGGCGCCGATGATAGTTTGCTTCTCTGCGACAGGGCCTTTGCAGGGTCCGATACGTGGGCGACTTCATTTACTCTCTCAAAGGCAATCGGGAAACTCGGGGCGGATATCATCATTTGCGGCAAACAGGCGATTGATGGAGATACGGCCCAGGTCGGCCCGGAAACGGCAGAGTTCCTGAATATACCACATATATCTTATGTCAGAAAAATAGAGGATGTTAACGAAAGTTCTATCCGGGTGCAGAGAATGATGGACGAAGGATATGATGTTGTCGAGTCGCCGTTCCCCGTGCTTTTGACCGTGGTAAAGGAGCTGAATGAGCCGAGGCTTCCGTCCCTGAAAGGAAAGATGGCTGCGAAAAAGGCGGTCATTCAAAAGTGGGGCGCCTCCGATATCTTAGCGGATGAGAACGATATAGGCTTGAAAGGCTCGCCGACACAGGTGAAAAATATATTTACGCCGGAAGCAAGATCAGGAAGAAAGATGCTCGAAGGCGCGCCGGAAGAACAGATCGACGCCCTGTTTCAGGAACTCAGGGGGTTGAAATGCCTGTAAAAGTAAACACGGATAAATGCACCGGATGCAAAGAGTGTGTTGCTTCATGCCCTTTTGAAGCAATTGAAATAAAGGATGAAAAGGCGTTTATCAACGAATACTGCCAGTCCTGTATGGCCTGCATCACCGTCTGTCCCGAAGGCGCTATTGCCGAAACGGAGACGGACAAAGCGAAACCGGAAAAGGCGGAGGGACATAAAGGCGTATGGATATTTGCCGAACAGAGAAACGGCAAAATCGGTTCAGTTGCATACGAGCTTTTGGGCGTCGGTAGAAAGCTTGCCCTTGATTTAAATACGGAACTCTCGGCAATTCTTTTCGGAGCAACCGATGCCGATGCTCATGAGCTTATCAAATGGGGCGCCGATAAAGTTTATCACTCTAAAGACCGGATCTTCGAGAATTTTAATGATGAACCATACTCGCAAATGCTGATCAGACTGATCAATGAGTATCGTCCTGAAATAGTGCTTGCAGGCGCAACCCCTGTAGGCCGTTCATTTATACCGAGAGTTGCCGCGCGGATCAGGACGGGGTTGACGGCGGACTGCACCTCGCTTGAAATTGACAAGGATACGGGGAATCTTTTGCAGATCAGACCCGCCTTCGGCGGCAACATCATGGCAACAATTCTTTGTCCGAACACGAGACCTCAGATGTCTACAGTCAGACCCAGAGTAATGAAGAGAAGCGGGTATGATGCAAACAGGTCCGGAGAGATTGTCGATGTCAGGGCGGATGGTATATCATCAAGGACAAAGGTTTTGGAATCGGTAAAAGAGGTTTCCGATGTTACCGTGAATCTCCAGGAAGCCGATATTATCGTTTCCGGAGGAAGAGGCCTTGGTGATCCAAAGGGGTTTAAAATTATCGAAGAACTTGCCGAACTCCTCGGCGCTGCAGTCGGCTCGTCGAGGGCGGCAGTGGATGAAGGCTGGATCCCTTACAGGCATCAGGTCGGCCAAACAGGAAAGACGGTCTGCCCGAAGATATATTTCGCCTGCGGCATATCCGGCGCCGTGCAGCATCTTGTGGGAATGCAGTCATCCGATATTATCATCGCAATAAATAAAAACCCGGAAGCTCCGATATTCAATGTTGCAAGTTACGGCATCGTCGGCGATCTGTATGAAATTGTTCCCTTGTTGATTAAAAAGATAAAAGAAGCTAAAGGAATATAAATGAAAATTGCATTCGTTTTCCCCGGTCAGGGTTCTCAATATGTCGGTATGGGCAAAGACATTTATGAGCATTATCCGGTTGCAAAAGACGTTTTTCAACAGGTATCCGATGCTCTTGGCTATGATGTTGCAAATCTTTGTTTTAACGGACCTGTTGAGGAGTTGAACAGGACCTTCAGGACCCAGCCGTGCATCCTTACGGTCAGCAGCGCGCTCAATAGAGTTTTAAAGGAAAAAGGCATTCAACCGTCCGTAGTTGCGGGCCACAGCCTCGGCGAATATTCCGCGCTGGTTGCGGCAGAAGTTATATCATTAGAAGATTCAGTCAGCCTTACGGAGAAAAGAGGGCGGTTCATGCAGGAGGCCGTGCCGGAGGGCAAAGGGCTCATGGCCGCAATTCTCGGGTTAGATAGAGAAAAAGTTGACGAGATCTGTAATTCTTTAATATCAGGTTATGCCGCCGCCGCCAATTACAACTGCCCCGGACAGATCGTCATTGCAGGAGAAAAAACCGCCGTAGAAGAAGCGATAGAACTCTGCAAAAGCGCGGGAGCAAAAAGGGCGATTGCGCTTGCAGTCAGTGTTCCATCTCACTGCAAGTTAATGACCGGCGCATCTGAAAGACTTGGCGAGCTGCTTGGAACAATAGAATTGAAAGACCCCTTCATACCTCTGGTAAATAATGCAGACGCAAAGTTCCTCAAAACTGCGGAAGAAATAAAACCGTCCCTCATTCGTCAACTCAACAGCCCGTTGTTATGGGAAGATTCCATAAAAGCAATATACGCTTCGGGAATTGATACATTTATCGAAGTCGGACCGGGAAAGGTCCTGACGGGGTTGATAAAGAGGATTGTTCCTGAAGCAAAAATATTAAATGCCGACTCGTTAATAGTATAATGTAGTATGATTGACAAACAGATAATAGCCTACCTCAAACCAATTCACGGCGCTTTCAATATTCTTGTGATGTTACTCTTAATCTATCAGGGATGGGTTGGGTTAAGAATAAGAAATATAAGGAGGGCCGGAAAACCCCCGGATTTCAAGATTATAAAAAGACACAGAAAGAACGGCCCCTTTTTCACTATATTAGGATGTTTGGGATTTATTGCCGGTATTATAATTGTTTACCTTGACAAAGGCGGCATTTTCGAATATCCCCTCCATCTTATTACGGGGTTAGTCATAACATTTTCACTTATCACAACTTATCTGATTTCAAAAAGAATCAGCGGCGCTGAATCACCTTTAAGGACCCCGCATTTCATCCTCGGCATCGGGATCCTGGGTCTCTACCTTATTCAGGTATTTCTTGGACTGGGGATACTTTTTTAAAGAGCGGTTTTCAGTCACTGCATTTGATTTTTATCAAGATTATGAACGACTATATTGAAGAATTCTTGCGGTATCTTGAATTGGAGAAAGGCGTGTCAGCGCATACTCTCAGAGCATACAGAAAAGACCTGACGGATTTTATCGCCCATGTGAATAGGGAACCTGAAAAAATAGACATGCTTGATGTGCGGGGGTTTATTGCGGAACAGATCAGAAAAGGACTGAATAAAACAACCGTCAGCAGAAGGTTGTCAAGTGTAAGGTCTTTTTTCAAGTTTCTTTACAGAGAAGGCCATATGAAATCAAATCCTGCGAAATTGGTATCCAGCCCCAGGCTTCCCAAACTTCTGCCCAAATTCCTCTCTGTTGATGACGTTTTTTCCCTTGTGGAAAAACCCGAAGGGATCGGCTTTGCCCCGGCACGGGACAGGGCCATATTAGAACTGCTTTACTCAAGCGGCTTGCGGGTGGGAGAACTTGCCGGTCTGAATGTGGAAGATATAAATGTAAGGGAAGCTCTGGTAAAGGCACGGGGGAAAGGGAAAAAGGAGAGGATTGTGCCGATAGGGTCTAAGGCTTTGGATGCCATTAAAACATATCTGGTTGAAAGGATATTGTTAAAGAGTAAGGAGAAAGCCGTATTTCTCAACAGACTCGGTACGCGGTTGACTGACAGGGGTGTAAGACGGATTGTCGTAAAATACGCAAGGGCTATAGCTATAAACGGCAGTATAGGTCCGCATACCCTGAGACATTCTTTTGCAAGCCATTTGCTTCAGGGCGGCGCCGACCTCAGGGTTATCCAGGAGCTTCTGGGGCACGCTTCGCTTTCAACGACTCAGAAGTACACCCATCTGGATGTAACGCATCTGATGGATGTATACGATAAAGCGCATCCAATGGCAAAGGACAAGTGATTCTCTATCCTCGGTTCAATCAGAAAAATTTGTGAATAATCAGGGCTAAAATGATGAAGGATGAGGGATAAACAAAAAGAGAAGATCAACAAAAAATATCCTTAATATTTTAGAATAGTATTTAAACGTTGCATAAACGGCAGGGCAGACACGATGAAAAGTCTTCTAATGCGACAAAAGACTATATTCCGAACACATAAATGCAGATCTAACCTGCGGTGTCTTTCAAAGGAAGGTAGGAGCGCAGTATTAAAGTACATTAAGGTATCGCTACAAGATCTTTTCATCGCATCAGCCCTGCCGTTTGTAATAAGTTATCGCAGCTCGTGGATACTACATATCCATTTGCTTAATCTTTGAGAGGTGAGAATGATTAAAAGTACGACCATTTTATGTGTGAGACGCAACGGTAAGGTGGCAATCGCCGGAGACGGTCAGGTTACCATGGGCAATACGGTCTTAAAGCATAATGCAAAAAAGATCAGGAAGACATATAACGATAAAGTTCTGACAGGCTTTGCAGGGGCTACCGCGGATGCGCTTACCCTGTTTGAGAAATTTGAGGGAAAACTGGAATCCTACAGAGGGAACATTACAAGGGCTTCCGTGGAACTCGCAAAGGACTGGAGGACCGACAAAATATTGCGGAGGCTTGAGGCCCTTTTGATCGTGGCCGATCTTGATCATACTTTTATCATATCCGGCACCGGTGACGTCATTGAGCCGGAGGACGGAGTGGCGGCTATCGGATCGGGAGGTCCTTATGCGCAGGCTGCTGCAAGGGCGCTTTACGGTAATACGGAGTTCTCTGCAAGGGACATTGTGGAAAAAGCGATGAAGATCGCCGCCGATATTTGCATATACACTAATGAAAATACCGTGATAGAGGAACTTGTATAATGGATGATTTAACGCCGAGAAAAATTGTTGAAGAACTTGACAACTATATTATAGGTCAGAATAAGGCAAAGAAGGCTGTAGCTATCGCCATGAGGAACAGATGGAGAAGACAGAGGCTTTCTCCGGAGCTGAAGGACGAGGTCCTTCCCAAGAATATTATCATGATAGGCCCTACGGGAGTAGGAAAAACGGAGATTGCAAGAAGACTTTCGAAGCTGGCAAACGCCCCTTTTGTAAAAGTCGAGGCGTCAAAGTTTACTGAAGTAGGGTATGTGGGACGTGACGTAGAGTCTATGGTGCGAGACCTGACTGAAATATCCATTAGCATGGTAAAAGCGGAACATATCGGGAAAGTCCGGGAAAAGGCGAAAACGCTTGCAGAAGAGCGGCTTCTTGACTTGCTCCTGCCGCCTCCGAGGACTACGAAGGGCGCAGGTCTTGAGGAAGAAGAGCGGGAAAAGCACAAGGATACAAGAGAGAGACTGCGCGCGCAACTGAGAGCCGGAAAACTCGACAACAGATATGTTGATATAGAGGTGAAGGAAAAGGTTGTTCCTTTCGGAGTAGTCTCGAATGTCGGTCTTGAAGAGCTTGAAATAAACCTTAAAGAGATGCTTGGCAGTTTCATGCCGGAAAAATCAAAGAGAAGAAAGGTGAAAGTTCCGGAAGCATTGAATATTATCATGCAGGAAGAGGCGAATAAGCTTATCGATATAGAGAAGGTGACGAAGGAGGCTATTGAAAGGGCCGAGCAGTCAGGGATTGTGTTTGTTGACGAGATCGACAAGATTGCGAGCAGAGGTCATGCCCACGGCCCTGACGTCTCCCGTGAAGGCGTACAGAGAGATCTCCTGCCTATCGTTGAAGGCACGACGGTATCAACAAAGCATGGTCAGGTCAAGACGGAGCATATCCTCTTTATTGCTGCAGGCGCATTTCATATGTCGAAACCTTCCGACCTCATCCCGGAGCTTCAGGGGCGTTTCCCGATAAGAGTCGAGCTTGACCACCTTGGGAAAGCGGAATTTATCAGGATCCTTACCGAACCGTATAATGCATTAATAAAGCAATATACCGCCCTTCTTGCCACGGAAGAAGTCGCCCTCGACTTTACCGAAGATTCTATAGAAGAGATTGCGGATATCGCGGCTTATGTCAATGAGAAGACTGAAAACATTGGCGCACGCAGGCTCCATACGGTCCTCGAAAAACTGCTCGAAGACATATCCTTTGAGGCGCCGGAGAAAAAGAACTGCAAACTGGTGATCGATGAGAAATATGTAAAAGATAAGTTGAGCGAGATTGTCAAAGATGAGGATCTGAGCCGGTATATCCTTTAACTCAAAAACTGCGGATGTCCAAAATAAATTTATTTAACCCGATAATTTTATATAAAAAGATAGTTTATGGTAATTGCATAAAAATATTTTGGTAACACATCTATATAAGTACATTATGGTATCGAAAAATAAATTTATTTTAGACATCCGCAGTTTCTCCGAATATCTGCCTTTCAAATTCGTTAACTTTATTTTATTAATAATTTTTATTGCGTCTTGTTCTATGCCATATAAACCGCCATCCGGTTATGCCATAGCCTCCTGGTACGGCTCCGAATTTCACGGGAAACCGACAGCCTCGGGTGAAATATTCGATATGTACGGATATACCTGCGCCCATAGGGAATACCCGTTTGGAACAAAGCTGAAGGTCACAAACACCATTAATGATAAAAGCATTGCTTGTGTAGTCAACGACAGAGGGCCCTTTGTACAGGGAAGGGATGTTGATTTATCTTATGCCGCTGCAAAGGATATAGAGCTGATAGAAAGCGGTACCGCAACCGTCAGGATAGATAAATTAGGCAGGGATACTTCTTATATCCGGGAGGTAAAATACCTGTCGGATTCCGGACCTTTTACCATACAGGTCGGTTCATTCAGGGATGCATCGAATGCCTCAAGACTCAAGACGGGACTCGAACTGAAGTATGATAAGGTCTATATTACCGAGGCGGAAATAAACGGTGAGAGATTTTACCGCGTCAGAATCGGGAAATTTCAGGCGAGAAGCGAAGTGCAAAAACTCGGCAGGACGCTTGCAGACGAAGGATACAATGTTTTTATAACCAAGAATGAAGAGAAGATTTGATGATGAATAACTGAACATGATTCGACAACCCGCCCCGTATTCTAATTTTAAGAGAAAAATGTTACATTACAAGAAAACAAAGGAGCAGGCCTATGATTACCGGTAAACCCCTTTTTTCGACGGAACGGATACAAGCAAAGGTTAAAGAACTTGCCGCGAGGATATCGGAAGATTACAACGGAAAGGATCTCCTCGCAGTAGGCATTCTGAAAGGCGCCTTCATGTTTTTTTCAGACATCGTAAGGAGTATTGAGATTCCT
>JBAZWR010000072.1:0-13700 GCA_041660325.1 Thermodesulfovibrionales bacterium
AAAAGACCTCCACGAGCTCCTCAGATGCTTTGAGAATTATCACAGAATTCTCTCTGTTGAGGCACATGCAAGACACATCCTCTTCAGGGAAGAGTCCAGATATCCCGGTTACTACTACAGAGGCGACTTCAACAAGATTGATGACACCAACTGGAAATGCTTCGCAAACTCCAAGTACAATGCAGAGGCAAATACCTGGGAGTTCAAGAAAGTACCGTACGTTCAGATGTATCCATAGTTGATACCGGATGGGGAGGGCTTGCCCTCCCCATTTTTTTAGGTGTTAAGGCAGGATTTTTCTTAATTGGGTATGCTATAATACTCCCCGTTTATAAGTAAGTTAAAAAGAGACGGTTATATTGATAAGTCTAACCCGCTCTTTATGGCTTACTGCCTTGAAGGAGGTAAATATGGCAGAAAATAAGAAAGTTCTTGTAGTTGGAGGCGGTATGAGCGGGCTTACTGCTGCGATCGAAGCGGCGGAGGCGGGACTGGAAGCTTGTATCGTAGAAAAAAACCCGTATCTTGGCGGCAGGGTATCACAGATCAATAAATACTTCTGGAAACTCTGTCCCCCGAACTGCGGCCTTGAGATGCAGTTCAAGCGAATTAAGAACAGCCCGAACGTTACGCTCTATACCCTTGCAGAAGTGGAAGACATCAAGGGTGAGGAAGGCAACTTCGATGTGACTGTCAAGCTCAATCCGAGATATGTGAATGACAAGTGCGTGGGATGCGATGCCTGTGCGCAGGCCTGCCCGTCCTACCGTGTCAATGATTTCAATTTCGGGATGAACAAGACAAAGGCCGCGTACCTTCCGCATTCTCAGGCGTTTCCTTTTCAGTATGTCATTGATGCAAATGCCTGTTCTAAAGATTGCATGAAGCCATGCCTTGAAGCATGCAAATATAATGCAATCGATCTCGCTATGAAACCCGAGACTGTAAACCTGAAGGTTGGAGCTGTTGTTCTCGCCACGGGCTGGAACCCTTATGATACAAGCAAACTTGATATCCTGGGCGCCGGTAAAATTCAGAATGTTATAACAAATATGATGATGGAAAGGCTTGCTTCACCGGATGGTCCGACCGAGGGCAAGATTGTTCGTCCCTCGGACGGGAAAGAGGTCAAGAACATTGCCTTTGTGCAGTGCGCAGGCTCAAGAGACGAAAACCATCTCCACTACTGTTCCTATATTTGCTGCCTTGCAACACTCAAACATGCCATGTACATCAGAGAACAATATCCCGATGCGAAGATCCGGATTTTTTATATAGATATCAGAACTCCGGGACTATATGAAAACAGGTTCTACTGGAAGATCAAGGACGATCCGAATGTTGTCTTTACCAAGGGGAAAGTGGCGGGCATAACCGAAGAAGCCGGTTCCAATGATGCAGTCGTTGAAGTTGAAGACACCCTTGGCGGATCAAAATTCAAGGCAAAATTCGATATGGTAGTCCTGGCAACAGGTATGGATCTGACCACAAGGGACTCAAAGGTTGGAACAAGTATATCATATACTCCTGACGGGCTTGTTGATGACTCGGCGCTCAAGAAAGGGATATATGCAGTGGGAACATTGAGAAGCCCTGCTGATGTCGCAAGGTCAGTCCAGGATGCAACCGGCGTTGTAATCAAGTGCATCCAGAGTGTGAATAGGAGGTAGGGATGGAAAAAAAATATGGCGTATATATATGTAAGGGATGTGGAATTGGAGACTCTGTTGATATAGAGAAACTTGTAAAATCTTCAAAGTCAGGACCGATCAAGGAAGAGAACATAAAGACCCACGATATCCTCTGCAGCCCTGAAGGACTTCAACTGATAAAGGGCGATATTAAGAAGGACGGTGTTAATACCATAATAATTGCAGCATGCTCACCGCGTGTGAAATTTGAAGAGTTTGATTTCCCCGGTTCTTTAGTGGAAAGGGTAAATATCCGCGAGTTTGTCGCGTGGACGCATCCTCCCAAGACCGATGACACTCAGAGCTTGGCTGAGGACTACGTTTTAATGGGCATGATAAAGGTCCAGAAAGCCGAGCTGCCTGCCCCTGCCATTCTTGAAAATCTGAGCAGTAATATCTTAGTGGTCGGCGGTGGTATTACCGGTATGACTGCGGCCCTTGAATCGGCAAAGGCCGGACATAAAGTTGTTCTGGTTGAGAAGGAACCACAGCTTGGCGGTTTCGCAAATAAATTGTACAAGAAGATACCGACGAGAAATTACACGGACCCGGTGATTGTTGATACAGAGATAGAGAAGGTCATTAAAGAAGTGGAAAGCCACCCCGGTATTACAGTATATAAATCTGCAAAGATCGAGAAGACGGCAGGCCAGCCCGGCTTGTTCGACGTCACGATAGCTTCAGGCGCCGGCCCTGCCACCGAAAAGATCGGGGCGATTGTGCTGGCTACCGGCTGGGTGCCCTATGATGCGACAAAACTCGGTCATCTCGGCTATGGACAGTTTAAGGATGTAGTGACGAATATCGAGTTTGAACAGATTGCCAAGAGCGGGTCCATTACAAGGCCCTCTGACGGCAAAGAAGCTAAAAAAGTTGCTTTTATTCAGTGTGCAGGACAAAGGGACCCTAACCATCTTCCTTATTGCTCAGCCATGTGCTGTGCGACTTCATTGAAGCAGGCGCGGTATGTGAGAGAAAAGTCCGATGCCCTCGCCATGATACTTTATAAAGATATAAGGACACCCGGCAGACTTGAGGCTTTCTACAAAGAAGCCCAGAACGACCCCGGTATCATGCTGACCAAGGGAGAAGTAACGGGAGTTGCAGATGCCGGCAACGGGAACCTTTTTGTAATGATGGAAAACACCCTGCTGGGCCAAAAGGTGAAGGTTGAGGCTGATCTTGTTGTCCTTGCAACAGGAATGGTCCCGACTACAAGGGCCCCCCAGGAATATCTTGATGGAATCACGCTGGCAGCTACACAGGGCGATGAAGCCAAAAAAGCTTATATCGACTCTACTCCAAAGCCGGAATTTATCCTGAACCTCGCATACAGACAGGGACCTGAACTACCGTCCCTTGAAGGTGCCCTCGGGTTTGCAGATTCGAACTTTATCTGTTTCCAGTATGAAACAAGAAGAACAGGTATATATGCTGCAGGTCCTGTCAGGCAACCGATGAATATGTCGGACGCACAGGAAGATGCAGCGGGAGCCGCATTTAAGGCTATACAGTGTATCGATCATGTTGCAAAGGGTGTGGCAGTCCATCCAAGGGCATGGGATCTGACTTTCCCGGACCCTCAGCTGATCAGGTGTACCGCATGCAAGAGATGTACTGAAGAATGCCCGTTTGGCGCCATCGAAGAAGATGCAAAAGGGATTCCTTCATATAACTTGAACCGGTGCAGAAGGTGCGGAACATGCATGGGGGCCTGTCCTGAAAGAATCGTTTCTTTTAAAGATTACAGCATCGATATCATAGGTTCAATGATAAAATCTATCGATGTGCCGGAAGAAGAGTTCAGGATTATTTCTCTTGTATGTGAAAACGATGCTTATCCTGCCCTTGATACTTTGGCGATGCATCGGAAATCTATTGACCCAAGTGTCCGTTTTATCCCGTTAAGATGCCTCGGCGGAATGCACCTTGTGTGGATTGCCGACGCTTTTTCAAAAGGCATTGACGGTTTTCTGCTTATCGGATGCAAGTTTGGCGAGAATTATCAATGTCACTTCGTCAAGGGGAGTGAACTCGCAAATACCAGGTTCAGCAAGGTCGGTGAAACGCTGAATAAACTTCAGCTTGAGGCGGACCGTGTTAAGATGTTGCAGGTGGGAATAGATGAATATCACAAACTGCCCGATATGATTAATGAGTTTGCGGCAAGGGTTAAAGAAATAGGGCATAATCCGTTCAAGGAATTTTAGAATAGGATTTGGAGGATATACATGGAACAAAAAGTCGAAACACCTGAAACTCAGATTGAAGAGGCAGCGGTTGAGGCGCCTGTCCTACCAAAGGACGACTCAACAGTCATATCTCCGGATTTGGAGTTCGTTAATGCGGTTATCAAGGGAGGCGGAGAGTCCTTAAAGAAGTGTTATCAGTGTGCAACATGCTCTGTTGTATGCAATCTGACGCCTGCCGACAAACCTTTCCCGAGAAAAGAGATGATACATGCACAGTGGGGATTGAAGGAAAAGCTTATCGGTAATCCTGATATATGGCTTTGCCATCAGTGCAGTGACTGCACAGCTTATTGTCCACGGGGGGCAAAACCGGGCGAAGTCCTGAATGCAATCAGAAAGCTGTCCATCGAAAACTATTCCGTACCGAAGTTTATGGGAAAACTGGTAGGGAACCCCGGTGCGCTTGTCCTCCTGCTTGCCGTGCCCGCTGTTATCTTCCTGATTATCCTTGCAGGCCTGGGCCATCTGAATCTGGAAAGTATAAGGAATGAAGCAGGTAAAATCGCATACTCGTCATTATTGAAGTCGTATTTCATCGACGGAGTCTTTGTCCCGATTTTCATGTTTGCCGTTGTCTCTCTGGCCGTTGGTGTTACCAGATACTGGAAAGACATGATAAAGGCGACCGGCGTTAAACCGAAAGTAAGCATCGTAAGCGCAATAACCGAAACTATCGGTGAGATACTGGCTCACAAGCGGTTTGAACAGTGCAATGTAGCCATAGACCGTAAACTGGCTCACATGTTGGTTTTTTTCAGCTTCATCGGCCTTGCAATAACAACCGCTTGGGCAGTCCTTTATTTATATGGATTTGAGATAATGGAAGCAATGGGGAAAACGCCTTACCCCTGGCTGCTCGGTCCGTCGCCATATCCTCTGACCGATCCCGTTAAGTGGCTTGGAAATGTCAGCGCGATAATGCTTTTGGTAGGTATTGTCATGGTAATAAACAACAGGAAAAAGAACGAGGAAAAGGCCGGCAAAGGCGGATATTATGATTGGCTTTTCATCTATATTGTCTTTGCCATAATGGCTACAGGTATACTGTCTGAATTGGCAAGGCTTGCGAATATTGCGGTCCTTGCATATCTTATCTATTTTTCTCACCTTGTCGTTGTCTTCTTCCTTTTTGCCTATGCACCGTTCTCAAAAATGGCGCATATGATGTATAGGGCGACAGCGATGGTTTTTGCAAAAGCTACCGGAAGAGATGTCGAGGTTAAATAGTATTATGAAGATAATCATAAATAGGAGGGAGGTGGAAGGTAAAAAACAATTCGTCTCTTTTTCACTTTTCACTTAACTAAGTAAAGATTAAAAAGGAGGGTAGAGTATGAGTTACACGATACTTTTTGCATTAGGTTGCGGAGTGTTAGGCGTTATATACGCTGGGATGACCGCAATGTGGGTGTCAAAGCAGGACGCAGGGAATGCGAAGATGCAGGAGATCTCGAATGCGGTAAAAGAGGGCGCAATGGCGTTCCTCGCACGCGAGTACAAAACGGTCGCTGTTGTTGCTGTAATTTTGACGGTGCTTCTGTCTTTCCTCGGGATCTGGACGGCAATAGGGTTCGTCATCGGCACGTGCGGTTCGGCGCTCGCCGGATACATCGGCATGATGGTATCGGTGCGGGCCAACGTGCGCACGGCTCAGGCAGCCCACAAGGGCCTCCAGGCTGCACTCGGCCTTGCTTTTAAGGGCGGCTCTGTGACCGGCGTTATGGTCGTTGGTCTCGGAATTATAGGACTTTCGGGTTTTTATTTTATAGCAAAGTCGGCAGCCCCTGAGATGGCATTCCATGCACTGGTAGGACTCGGATTCGGGTGCTCACTCATGAGCGTGTTTGCCCGTATCGCAGGCGGTATTTATACAAAGGCTGCGGACGTAGGCGCTGACCTGGTCGGCAAGGTTGAGGCAGGAATTCCTGAAGATGATCCCAGAAATCCTGCAGTTATCGCAGACAACGTTGGAGACAACGTTGGAGACTGCGCAGGCATGGCAGCCGATCTTTATGAGACATACACGGTTACGCTCGTTGCAGCGATGCTTCTTGCAAAGACTGTTTTTGGAGCTGAGAGCCCATGGGTGGAATTCCCGATGCTCCTCGGCGGAATATCAATCATCGCTTCCATTATAGGAACATTCGCAGTAAGACTCGGCAAAAGCGGATATATCATGGGCGCCCTCTATAAGGGGCTGGCTGTTGCCGGCGGTCTTGCAGCAGTAACATTTTATATCGTGACCGGTAAATTTCTGGAAGGCGTAGATGCGGCTTCAATGGTCTCTCACCCTTCATTTACACAGATGAACGTTTTCCTTATGGCGATTATCGGCCTTGCATTGACCGGAGTGATCGTGGTTATAACTGAGTACTTCACTGCTTCGCAGTATCCCCCGGTGAAACACATTGCGCAAGCCAGTTTGACCGGTCACGGCACAAACGTGATCGCCGGCCTCGCGGTCAGCATGAAATCAACTGCCGCGCCTGTTATCGTTATCGTTGCCTCAATACTTGGCGCCTATTCATTAGGCGGCGGATTTGCCGGTGATGCATCCGGCGGTCTTTTTGCTATTGCATTATCAGCGGTTTCGATGCTTTCGATGACAGGCATCGTGGTAGCCATTGACACCTACGGCCCGATCACGGACAACGCAGGCGGTATCGCAGAAATGGCAGGAATGCCTGAAGCTATCCGTAACATCACAGACCCATTGGATGCAGTCGGCAACACCACAAAGGCTGTTACCAAGGGTTATGCTATTGGTTCGGCAGCCCTTGCGGCTCTGGTCCTTTTTGCAGAGTATTCAAGGTCATTCAGCACACAGCTTTATTTTGATCTTTCGAACCCCATGGTTCTGGCGGGCCTTTTCATCGGCGGTCTGCTCCCTTATTATTACGGCTCGCTCCTGATGGAGGCCGTTGGTAAGGCTGCCGGCAGCATCGTTGAGGAAGTGCGCAGGCAGTTCCGTGAGATCCCCGGCATCATGGAAGGCACGGGAAAGCCGGAGTACGGCAAGTGTGTTGACATCGTGACCAAGGGCGCCATCCAGCAGATGATGGTCCCTGCGCTTATCCCGGTTGTTGTTCCTGTTGTTGTAGGTTTTCTGCTTGGCAGAGAGGCACTCGGAGGCGTACTTATAGGAAGTATCCTAACCGGACTCTTCCAGGCTATTGCGATGACAAGCGGCGGCGGCGCATGGGACAACGCCAAGAAATCCTTTGAAGAGGGCGTTACTGATTCCAAAGGTGTCGTTCATAAGAAGGGCAGCGAAGGACATAAAGCCTCTGTTACAGGTGATACCGTCGGCGATCCCTATAAAGACACGGCAGGACCGGCAATCAACCCGATGATCAAGGTCATCAACATCGTTGCATTGCTGATCGTTCCGCTTATATAATAGTTAAGCGACAAAATAAAAGGCCGACAGTAAAGCTGTCGGCCTTTTTTATTCATATTGTAGTAAAATCTTCATATGATGAGATTATTCTTCATAACTCATCGGCCCCGCTTGATAGCGGGGAGTTTGCCTGTTAAAATTATTCGGAAAGGATTGAACTAATATGCCGTTACCAAGCATGAAAGACATTGAGCCGGCACAGCTTAGCCTGAAATCGCCGTTGAAATTCAGATGTCATAAAGGGGTAAAGTGCTTTACTAAATGCTGCCGCGATATTAGTATTTTTTTGACCCCCTATGATATTGTGAGGATGAAGAAAAGGCTTAATATGACGTCATCCGAATTCCTGGACACGTACACTGCGATGGACCTTGATCCGAAAACATCTCATCCCTTTGCAATCCTGAAGATGCTGAACGATGAGGAAAAAAGCTGTCCTTTTGTTACGCCGGAAGGCTGCACTATTTACACGGACCGCCCTGCGAACTGCCGTTATTATCCCGTCGGCCAGGGGACGGTGAGAAAGGGCACTGAAAATGAGCCGGTAAACGAAGACTTTTATTTTCTTATCAGGGAGACGCATTGTCTCGGATTCGAGGAAGATGTGGAATGGACTATTGAATCATGGAAGGCAGACCAGGGCGTGGACGTGTATGATGAGATGAACAAGGAGTGGAAAGAGACCCAACTCCGCAAACCTCACTTCGGAAAGCCCCTTGAACCTGCAAAACAATCCCAGATTTTTATGGCCGGTTATGATCTGGATTCGTTTAAAAAGTATGTATTTGAAAGCAAGTTTCTTGAGGTCTTCGATATCCCTGCGGAAGAGATTGAGAAGGTGAAGAACGATGAGGTTTCATTGATGAAGCTCGGCTTCAAATACATCAAGTTTATCTTAATGCTGGAAGAGACGCTGAAATTGAAGAATAAACCTGAAATTAAAAAGACTAAATCCGAAACGCCTTGATAAACAATATTTAATTTTTTATATTCGAAATACGAAACGAATTTCGATATTTGTATTTATAGTTTTTCATGGAAGGGGGTTCTATGCCGGATATCAAAAAGCTGTACCGCACTATTATGGCCGACCATTTTCCTGACGAGATGACTATCAAGTTTGGAGATCAAACCTTGGCATACAAGAAGAGGACATGGAAGATACCGGACGACAAGACCGGCGAACTGATCGAAAAAGGACTCCGCTACGGAGATAATCCCGAGCAGGAGTCCGCCCTCTATGAGATGGTCAACGGAAACCTTCTGCTTGGAGGCTGTCAGTTCATTCAGCCGGGTAACGCATTGGTAAGCGGCATTACGGAAGAGGACATGATCCAGGCCGGCAAGCATCCCGGCAAGACAAATCTGACCGACCTTGACAACGGACTGAATATTATTAAATTTCTTATGGACAGGCCTGCTGCCGCCATACTGAAACACAATAATCCATGCGCCGCCGCCTATGGGAAGACATTGGTTGACGCCTATGAGAGGGCGAATATGGCGGACCGCATTGCAGCTTTCGGCGGCTGCCTTGTCGTCAACAGGCCGATGGACAAAGATACTGCTGATATGGTGAGTAAGAATTATCTGGAAGTTGTTGCAGCTCCTGAATTTGAAGAGGGTGCCATCAACATCCTTGCAAAGAGAAAGAACCTCAGGATAATAAGAGTAAGTAAAATAAATGAACTGGTAAAATACAGAAACACCCGTTTTGTGGATTTTAAATCATTAATCGACGGCGGCATTATAGTGCAACAGTCGCCGGTCAACAAAATAAAGACAAAGGAAGATTTCCTTCCTGCAAAGACAACCTATAAGGAAAAGGAATATGCTATTGAAAGACAGCCGACGGATCTTGAATATGCGGATATGCTCTTCGGCTGGAATGTAGAGCAGGGCATCACGTCCAATTCAGTCATTTATGTGAAAGACGGCGCTACAGTGGGTATCGGCACCGGAGAGCAGGACAGGGTAGGAGTTGCCGAGATAGCGACATATAAGGCTTATACGAAATATGCCGACTCGCTCTGTTTCAAAAAACACGGCGTGCCTTATAAAACCTTTGAGTTTGACGTCAAAGACGGGAAAAGAGATAAAGCGGCGCTCCTTGAAATAGATGAGGAAACGAAAAGAGATAAAGGCGGACTTATAGGTTCGGTGATGGTATCCGACGCCTTCTTTCCTTTTAGAGACGGCGTAGACGTTGGGATCAAGGAAGGCATTACCGGGATAGTCAACCCCGGAGGCTCGGAGAGGGACTTTGAATCAATTATTGCCTGCAATGAAGCGGAGCCGAAGGTTGCCATGGTCTTTACGGGACAGAGGGCTTTTAAACACTGAGGGCTTTTCAGTTGACCGGGAATGACACGGGTTCAGGTCCCGAACCTGAGCCCTTTAAAATACTGCGGAAAAAACATCCATGTCCCGACTGTCAATTCTGTCGGTTCTGCAGCGAGTCAAAATGCGCTATGTGCCGCTCCTCTTCAGCTTCCAAAAGCGGGAAAGGTAAAAAGAAGAAAGAACACAAACCCATGTTTCTTAACTTCTGAATTATTCACAAATATTTGTGATTGAACTGAGGATAGAGTATTTTCGCTTTCTCCTCGGCGAATCCGCCTGAGGCGGACATTCTCGGTCGTTCCTCCCTCCGAGGCTTTTGTCTCTTTATTTTCATATACTGTATTTGACTATCGGCAAAAAAACCGCTCAAATACTCTATCCTCAGTTGCTGTTACCGATTTTATGAATAATCCGAGTTAGACATCCGCAGTTTCTGTAACAGTTTAATTGCATTATTAGGGTTACTTTGATTTCTTCAATTCCGCAGTGAGCTGAGATATTTGTTGTGCATCGGGTGCATTCGGAGCAAATCTTAGATATTCTTCAAATTCTCTGATCGCTTCCTGTTTATTTTTTAAATCAAAGGCAAGCACAATTCCGAGGTTCCTGTGGGCATTCGGGTGGCCGGGATTTACGGCGATTGCCTTCCTGTATTCTTCGGCAGCCTTGTCCGGTTGTCCGGCAGACCTGTAGCATGTGCCCATGTCAACCCTGACGTCGGTATTCTTCGGATCCATCTCAAGGGCCTTCTGATAGGCGTCGAGGGCTTCAGTAAAACGATTGGCGTCCATAAGGGAGTTGCCGAGTTCGATCCGGGCTTTCAGGTTTTTCGGGTCCTGCCGCACCGATTCCTGCAGTTGAAGTATCTTGTCCTGCATGGCCATTGTACCGGCAGGGAATGGCGTCTGAACTTTCGGTTCTTCTTTTTTCTGACAATTGGCAAATAGGAATACGGCTATCAAACAAACTAAAACTAATCTGTTCATCATGACCTCACTGTAAAAGAAATTTTTCTATTTTAACAAATTTGACCGGGCCGGCGGTATGAATTAAACTATATGAATTCAATTATAATAAGGCCGTTGTGCAAAAGACTGACCTATATTATTGTTGCGGCATGAATTGGTCATCAAATATGACGGACATAGTATTTTTGCCCATTCTCGGGCTGCCGCCCTCCGAGGAAAATTCCGTTCCGATATATCTCCACGGAATTTAAAACCGCAAAAATACTATGTCCGCCGTATATATATGGGGAATACAGGGTAAAAAGCGAAAGGAAACTTCAAATAAAGTCCGGGTTGAGTTTATATAGGGAAATAAATGCCGAAATTTAGCAACCGCGAAGAATATGAAAGGTGGAAGAAAGAGAAGCTGAAAAGCAACCTCGATAATATTGGCGGGATACCGGTGGATCGGGAAATACCCGGGGCAGAGCAAGAGGAAAAAACGGACGCGGAAACTTCGAGGATTCAGCCTATAGCAAAAACAGGGGAACTGAAGTCTATCAGTGATCTTTTCAGCAATTCCTGGGAATTGTTCAAAAGACGTTTTTGGACGCTCAACTGTTTATATTTGCTTTCGGCTTTTTTCCTGATCGTATTGATAGGTGTCTTCCTTGGCATAAGCTTTTTGCTCTCCATGTTTTTTCCTGAGCATAAAAATATATTGATAGTTGTTGGCATTCTGGTCGGCATGATACCGGGATTCACAGGTATGTTCTGGGGATTTTCCGCCTTTATTTTTGCCGTTACCAATGAAGAGCTTGGTATCAAAGATTCCCTGAAACAGGGATGGCATAGGGTTTTATCATTCATGTGGCTTTACAATCTCACCGGATTTATTATTACGGGAGGGTTTTTGCTCCTGATTGTGCCGGGTATTATTTTTCTTGTCTGGTTTGCCTTTGCGCAGTTCATCCTGGCCTCGGAGGATGAACGGGGTATGAAGGCGCTTCTCAAGAGCAAGGAATATGTGAGGGGAAAATGGTTTGACGTTTTTTTGAGACTCTTTGTCATATGGATTATGTCCGCATGTGTCGGGATGGTTCCCGTTATAGGCCCCATAGTTTCCCTGCTGTTTTTCCCCTTTGTCATGATATTTATCTATCTGGTGTATCGGGATTTAAAAGAGATAAAGGGTGACGGGATGGAATTCCCGCAATCCGCGGGTGAGAAAGCCAAGTGGCTTGGCGCAGGCGCACTGGGATATGTGCTGCTGCCTTTGCTGCTTCTCGGCATTTTTGGCGCGACCCTTATTGCCATACCGTTGCTGGTGCTGAAAGGATTGCTGACTTCACATTGATCAAGAAAGCGTGAATGTCTAAAATAAATTTATTTAACTCGATGAATCTTTAAAAGATAGTTCATGGTAATTGCATAGAAATATTTTGGTAATACATCTATATAAGTACACTATGGTATCGAAAAATAAATTTATTTTAGACATTCACGCTTTCTCAGAGCGCGGGGTTTATGCGGCCGCTTCAGCGCTCGGTAATTTTTTAAACGTGAGTTTGTCCGATTCATAATCAACCTCAACCGTGTCGCCTTCCCTGAAGGTCTTGTCGAGGATCTTCATTGCCAGTATATTCAGGATCTCTCTCTGCAAAGCCCTCTTCAGAGGCCTTGCTCCGTAGATGGGATCAAAGCCGATGTCTGCAAAGTATTCTTTTGCGGCATCCGTCAGCTTTATGTCCACCTTCTTTTCCTTGATATATTTTTTCATTCTCTCCGCCTGTATCCCGACGATCCGTTTTAGCAGTTCCTTCGTGAGCGGGTTGAATACGATGATCTCATCGACGCGGTTCAGGAATTCCGGCCTGAAAAATTCCTTCAGGTCTCCCATTATCTTTTCCTTCAGTTCTTCATTTGAGTTGACCCAATAGGCAGCGGGCTTTTTTGCCCTCTCGTTCAGCATTTCCTGAATATGGACTCCCCCGATATTTGACGTCATAATGACCACGGCATTCCTGAAATCAACAGTCCGTCCATGGCTGTCGGTCAATCTTCCGTCATCAAGGAGTTGAAGCAGGAGGTTGAACACCTCGGGATGCGCTTTTTCAACTTCATCGAAAAGTATCACGGAATAGGGTTTTCGTCTGACGGCTTCGGTAAGCTGTCCGCCTTCCTCATAACCCACATATCCGGGAGGCGCTCCGATCAGTCTTGAAACGGTGTGCCGCTCCTGATATTCGGACATATCTATTCGGACCATGGCATTTTCGTCATCGAACAGGAACTCGGCCAGCGCGCGCGCAAGTTCCGTTTTCCCGACGCCTGTGGGACCCAGAAAGATGAACGAACCTATCGGCCTGTTCGGGTCCTGTATGCCGGCGCGCGCGCGTCTTACCGCGTTCGCTACGGCTTCAATCGCTTCATCCTGTCCTACAACTCTTAGTCCGAGGCGCTCATCCATGTGTATCAGTTTCTGCACTTCTCCTTCAAGCATACGGCTTACCGGTATGCCGGTCCATTTGGAAACAACTTCCGCTATGTCTTCTTCGTCAACCTCTTCCTTCAGCATCTTTCTTCTCTGCTGGGCCACAAGCAGCTTATTGTTTTCGGTTTCCAGAGACCTCTGCAGTTCAAGCAATCTTCCATACCTTAGTTCCGATGCTTTTGTAAGGTCTCCCTCACGCTCCGCCCTTTCCGATTCGATCTTTGTCTTTTCTATCTGCTCCTTATATTCCCTTATCTTTGCTATTATCTCTTTTTCACTAAGCCACTGCGCCCTTAATTCATCTCTTTTTGTTTGAAGTTCGGACATCTCTCCGGCAATTTTGCCGAGCTTTTCCTTTGACTCCGTTGCATCCTCCCTCATCATAGCCTGTTTTTCTATTTCAAGCTGACGCAGCTTTCTTTCGATTTCATCAAGCTCCACAGGCATACTGTCGATCTCCATTCTCAGTTTTGAGGCGGACTCGTCCATCAGGTCTATCGCCTTATCAGGCAGGAACCTGTCGGTTATATACCGGTGAGAAAGAACTGCAGCGGAAATAAGCGCGGCGTCTTT
>JBAZWR010000073.1:0-13653 GCA_041660325.1 Thermodesulfovibrionales bacterium
GGAAGACCTGTCCAGACTTGAAAACCACTAAAAAATATTCCCGAGGGAGGAAGAAATGAGACAAAAGAAACCTTCAGTAATTGCAATCCAGCAAATCCTCAAATGCCTTAGTTTTTTGTCGTCCCGGCCTTTTTTAACAGTACCGGCATAACGCACAATATTTCTTGCAAAAAAGGAGGCGGCAATGTTTATTTCTTCCTGGAGCGGAGGGAAAGACAGTTGTTTTGCATGCTACAAGGCATTAAGATCAGGGTTTAAAGTCACACACCTGATAAACTTTATATCAAAAGAATACCAAAGGGTAAGTTTTCACGGAATCAAGAAAAGCCTAATACAAGCGCAGGCAGAACTTGCCGGCATCCCTCTCCTGCAGAAAGAGACAACTCCCGGCAATTATGAGAGTGAATTCAAGGAAGCTGTAGAGAGTCTGTTACCTATAGGGATAAAGGGTATGGTCTTCGGCGACATATATCTTGATGAGCACAAACAATGGGTGGAGAGAGTTTGCGGAGAACTCGGGCTTGAGGCTATAGAGCCGTTGTGGGAAAGACACACTGAGGATCTGATGAGGGAGTATATTGAGAATGGTTTCCGGGCTGTCGTTGTGAGCGCTCAGGCAAACCTCGTCGACAAGGAATGGATCGGTAAACCGGTGGACATGGATTTTATTGAATATCTGAAGAAAAAACCGGAGATTGATCTATGCGGGGAAAAAGGGGAATACCACACCCTTGTTGTCGGCTGTCCCATGTTTAAAGGCAGTATAAAAATAACGGAACAGGAAGTAATAGACAGGCAGGGATACCGGTTTTTGGATGTAAAAGACTATACGGTTGTCAGATCATCATGAAAAAGATAACTTTCATAACAGGCGGGGCCAAAAGCGGCAAAAGCTCTTTTGCATTGAAACAGGCTTCAAGCATTGCCGGCAAGAAGGCATATATCGCAACTGCAGAGGCGCTTGATGAAGAAATGCGGAAGAGGATAGAGGACCACAGAAAACAGAGAGGAAAAGAATGGGACACTTTTGAAGAGCCCTTAATGATTGCCGAGGTAATCAAAAAAATAGGAGGCCAATACGACACGCTTGTTCTCGATTGCCTCACACTGTGGCTGTCCAATGTCATGCACGCAAACCTTAATACGGAGGCTGAAATCGAACGTCTTATATCATCACTCCTTTCTCATCAAACTTCCGTCTTTATAGTCTCTAATGAAGTGGGCATGGGAATTGTCCCTGAGAACGAGATGGCAAGGAAGTTCAGGGACATGACCGGGATGCTGAACCAAAAGCTTGCAGGAGCCGCGGATGAAGTCTATATTGTTGTTGCAGGGATACCATTAAGAATAAAGGGGACATATGATACGGGAAATAATTAGAAAAATACCGGCCCTCAATGGCAGCTTTATTGAAAAAGCTCAAAGACATCTTGACAACCTGACCAAACCTCGGGGAAGTCTCGGAAGGCTCGAGGAATTTGTTAAACAGCTTGCTGCGATTACGGAGAATGCCATGCCTGTGCTCGATAAAAAGGTCATCTTCACCTTTGCAGGAGACCACGGAGTTGCAGCTGAAGGAGTTTCAGCATATCCGAAGGAAGTGACAAGACAGATGGTAGTCAACATAATCCGGGGAGGGGCTGGAATAAATGTTCTTGCAAGACATGCCGGCGCTGATGTGGTTGTCGTTGACATAGGAGTTGATTTTGATTTTCATGCAGCATCTCCCGCTTTTCCCAAAGGAGAGAGGGGAGGCCTGTTTACTTCAAGAAAGGTCGTTATGGGCACAAAGAATATGAGAAATGGACCTGCCATGACCAAGGATGAAGCAATTAAGTGCATAGAGGTTGGAATTGACCTTGCAGGGGCTTATTCCATGAAAGGTTATAACATGTTCGGCACAGGCGAGATGGGCATCGGAAACACAACCCCGTCATCCGCAATAGCAGCTGTGCTGACAGGCAGCCCCGTAACCGAGGTGACCGGAAGGGGGACCGGCATAGACGATGATGTATTCATGAATAAGGTCAAAATAATCGGGGAGGCGATAGCAATAAATGACCCTGATCCTTCAGACCCTCTTGATGTCCTCTCAAAGGTCGGCGGCGCTGAAATAGGAGGTATTGCAGGTTTGATTATCGGTGCAGCGGCGAATAGGATACCCGTTGTGATTGACGGTTTTATATCAACTGCCGGCGCCTTAATAGCTTATTGCCTTGAACCAAAGACAAAAGACTATATGTTTGCAGCACATAACTCCGTTGAAAGAGGGCACAAGGCAATGCTTGAAAAGATGGGACTTCAGCCCATTCTCGATCTTAATATGAGACTTGGAGAAGGTACAGGCGCTGCCCTCGCCATGCTCATCATTGAAGCAGGACTGAAAACCTATAAAGAGATGGCGACATTCAGTAATGCGGGGGTATCCGAATGAGAGGGTTCACTTGTTGAAAAGATTCCTGATAGCTTTGCAGTTTCTTACAATAATACCGGTCAGGAAAAGCATGCTGATCGCGGAGGCTGACGTCTCAAAGAGCTCATCATACTTTGTCATGGTCGGTCTTGTTCAGGGGGCGTTGCTGGCAGCTACTGCTTATGGAGCAGGGCGTGTATTTGACCCCGGACTTACTGCGGGCATAACCCTTTTTGTGCTGGTTTTATCAAATGGAGGGTTTCATCTTGACGGACTTGCAGACACCTTTGATGCGCTTGCTGCAAAGGGCGACAGAGAGAAGAAACTCTCTGTAATGAAAGACGGCACAATCGGCCCTGTCGGAGTCATTGCCGTATTTTTCTCTTTGCTCATGAAATACCTTGCCATAAAAAACCTGACCCTCTTCCCGCTGTTCATTCTCTATTCCTCACTCTTGTTCATGCCTGCAATTTCAAAATTGGCCATGGTCATTTCAATGTTTTATGGAAAATCAGCCAGGGCAGACGGCCTTGGAAGGCTTTTCATACAGAACATCGGACTTCGGGAGATTCTGGCTTCCACCATGATCCTCCTTTCTGCGATCGTCGCTGTCCAGGTTTTTTTCAACCACTACATGTCAGTCAGTCAATATATATTTTATGCAATGGCCCTGATGTCGGTTTATTTCCTCTGCCTGATAGCCGTGAATTTTCTCGGCAGGAAATTTGGCGGGCTGACAGGGGACACGCTCGGCGCGATAAGCGAGATTACAGAGATAACTTTTTTACTCCTGGTGCTGTCATGGTCACGACTCTTTATTTAATCAGACACGGTGAGACGGAAAGCAGTGAAACGAAGAGATACAAAGGTACTCTGGATGTGCCGCTCTCTGAAAAAGGGACAAAACAGGCGGAACGCGTCTCCCAATATATTCTCAAGCTGGTGAGCACGAGACAAAAAGAAGAGGATAAACGGCATAATTCAGGACTAAGCCATAGGAACAGGAGGTGACGAAAGATAAAATCTATCGGATGAAGGCAGAAGGATGATGCCCTGCCGTAGTGGATGTCAGGGAAGAATGGTGAGAAGCCAGCGCTGCCCCGCAGCCGTGATGGGAACGAAAGCCTGTTTTACCACTGTTATGGGTAATTCCATAATGGGAAGGTTGGTAAGTAGGAAGCCCTGAGCCGGAAGACCTATCCAGATTACTAAGCATGGCAGAGAGTCAAAAGTGAAAAATCAATATTATTCCCGAGGGAGGAAAAATGCGTTTTACAACAGTATTTCAGATGGTATTTGCGGGTCTAATTTCTATAATTTATCAGGTCGTTCCCTTTTCTGCATTCGCAGAAGAACCGGTCAGACTTGACGAAGTAGTTGTCACTGCCACCCGCATAGAAGAACCCATTAAAGATGTTGCGCAAGACATTACAGTCATTACCAGAAAAGAAATCGAATCCGGAAGCTACAGAGACCTTGCTGAAATTGTCAGGAATACATCAGGTCTGCATCTCACTGAATACGGCGACCGGGGCGCAAACGCACTTGCAAGCCTTAGGGGGTCCACTGCGGAGCAGGTCCTTGTCATGGTTGATGGAAAGCGCCTGAACAAGCCCGGCGACGGCCTGTTTGATCTCAATACGCTTCCCGTTCCGATAGAAAATATCGAACGGGTTGAAATCATGAGAGGCGCTTCATCTGCATTGTATGGTGCAGATGCAATGGGCGGCGTCATTAATATCATTACGAAAATTCCTGACCGGGCCGCGGCAAAACTGACCGCTTCCTATGGAAGGTTTGCGACACAGGATTACAGTCTCACTGCTTCACAAAAAATCAGAGATACGGGTTTTTTCATCTCACTTTCAAAAGAGAAATCTGACGGCTTCAGAACAAATTCAGATTATGACATAGATGCGATAAGCACAAAAATAACCCACAACGCATCTCAGGATATTCGAGTGGACCTGACTTTCGATTACAACCATAAAGATGCCGGTTCCCCGGGAGCACTGACATGGCCCACACCCCTGGCATCGGAGACTGATGAAAACCTCCTTGCAGGAATTATATTCAAAATCAAGGACACAGTGCTGAAACTCTACAGCCATAACGCGAGGATACGTTACATCAATCCCGGCAGTGAAGATAATACCCATAAAAACCATGTCAATGGGATAGATCTTCAGCAGAGCCTCGCAATGGGCTCATCGAGTCTTCTGACCGGAGGGATCGAGATACTTGAAGAAGATCTTGACAGCAGTGATAATATAAATCCCTCCAATTCCATCGGCAGCCATAGCAGGACACGTAAGGGCATATTCCTCCAGGATGAGATGTCACTCTCTGATAAAGTCATCACAACTCTTGGCCTCAGATACGATTCTATTGCAGATCATGCCAGATTCAGCCCGAAGGCCTCAATCCTGTTCAAATTGCCTTGGGACTCAACGATCTCCCTGTCGGCAGGCCAGGGGTTCCGTGTGCCCGAGATGAATGCCCTGTTCTGGCCTGATACAGGCTGGGCAGTAGGAAACCCGAACCTCAAGCCTGAGAAATCAATCGAATATGAAAGCGTGGTCCGGAAGTTCTTCGGAAACACAGGTGACGTAAAGATAGTTGCATTCGAAAAAAGATCAGATGACCTTATCCAGTGGCAGGAGGTCAGCCCCGGCAAGTGGTCCCCGGTGAATATATCCAAGGCAAGGGTACGGGGGTTCGAGACTGAAGGGAAACTGCATCTCGCATTGATGGATATAGGGGTCAACTACACCTTCACTGATCCTGAAGACAGGACATCGGACAGCAAGATACGTTTCGGCACGAGACACCAGATAAAGGGTTCTCTCTCGGCATATCCTATGAAAGGTACGACAATTGCACTCGAAGGCAGTTATGTTTCGATGTATGTTGTGCAGAAAGGGGACCCTGGATGTTATTTTCTTCTTGATGGAAAAATCAGCCGGGAAGTAAAACTTGCGAAAGGCACGGCTGAAGTGTTCATAATCGGCAAGAATATGCTGGACAGGGATTTCCAGACAATAAAGGATTATCCCATGCCGCCTGTACGGTTTTTCGGGGGGATAAGTTACAGGTTCTGATGGACACCAGTTCAGGATTGCGGAACTATCAATGAGACTCCCCGCCGAAAGCAGCGGGGAGTCTCATTCACTTCTCACAGTTACAAACAAAAGTGTCGGAACCCGATGCGTGTTTAATTCCCTTTCAAGCAGACGAAAGGAGACAGGATAACGGTGTTACTTTCGATTTCAATGATGCACCGGTAAAAACAGAGCATTGAATCCGAGGAAAAATACTCGTTTTATTGGGTGCAGCAAGAGGAAGAAGCAAAATAGAGATGTCGCGTTAACCGGTCCAACTACGACTATTGAATTCGATGGATTGAATTAATCTGAGAATTCCGTCCTCAAAGACGCACATCCGGTTTTTTGCATTAGATGGCGATTTGAATTGGGGATAAACCGGCTTGCTGCAGTTAGTTTTTAATAACTACCGGTTGACATATGCAAAAAAAGGCGCGACATGTCGCCTCTCATACAATAATTTACAACATCCTGCTTCACACTTTATATTAATCCGGCAACCTCATAAAAAGTATATGTACCCGTTTTACCCGGAATAGCAATGGGAGGGGTTTTATTGGCTCTGATGCTTTTATGAACATAATTATAGACATCTTCTGAAATTAAAAACTGTGTGCCTAATAGTTTGTTGCTTGATTCAATACGACTGGTAAAGTTGACCGCATCACCGATAATGGAATATTTTCGGTTGTCACAACTTCCTATTGTTCCAGCCACAACCAAACCATAATGCAGTCCGATTCCAATCTTAAAATCTTTATTAAACAATTTTTTTATATATGGCTGGAAGTGTTTATTTACTACATCGAGCATTTCGAGTGAAGCCATAACTCCGCGGAGCATATCCTGCTCTTTGGATTTTATATCAAAGAGTGCTATAAAACTATCTCCAATATAGTCGATGATAGAACCACCGTGCTTAATAATGACTTTGTTCATCATGTGAAAGTATCGGTTCAGCATATGGACTACATCATATGGTAAAAGCGTTTCCGATAAGGAAGTAAATCCGCGAATATCGGAAAGAAGAATTAAAATATGCTTTTCAACCCCAACAAGATTTGATTTCGCATCAGTGATTAATAGATTTGTCAATTCGATATCTTCATCATCGAGTATAAGTCTGCGAACGGTAATATCACCGATTATTTTACTCTGACAAGCCAAGCGGATGTTAGAGCTAAAATCCATTTGAACAGCTATATCTTCTTCCAACTCAGAGCGGGGTGAAACGTTTTCAATACCGTCAACTATTTGGATACGACACGTTGAACACCTCCCATTTCCCTTACACGCATGAGTCAAGGGAATATTGGATTGCCGTGCAACCTCAAGAATTGTTTCCTTTTCCTTGGTTAATATTTTTTTATTATCAGGCAAAAAAATAATACTCGGCATAATAAAGTTGTTCCAAATGAATTATGAAGATTATTATTTATACTCTGCACTATTATACCAAACAATAAAGAGGCGGCGTACGGAAAGCACAAATTGATCAATCGGGTATTATTCTTTGGAAAGAAAATAGAACAAAATCAATACAGCCTCATAAAGACTTAGCCCGAGTACTTCTATCCAGAACACCGCAGCATTAATATCCGGGGATAGAGCATGGAAATCAGTGATGCTGTTTATGATAGTCAAACCGAAGATCGCCGCGAGGCCTGCAATGAGAATCGCTTTGACTGCATTGCGGTTCTTCTCAGGATCAGTAGATGCCATAAACAGAAAAGCCGACCATCCGAACGACAAAAAAGAAATGATCCTATCCTGATAGCCATAGGAGGGTGCGTTATAATACACGAATAACATCGGGATTTTAATCCTGAACATATGCACAACTGCGACCACCGAGAAATAGACCGCACCGGCCAACAATAACCTTTTAAATATCACCGTACACTTACTCATATTTTCCGCTACGTGAAGTATGCAGTATTATATCAAACTGCTGAGGTGCGGGGTTCGGGAAGAATGAGACCGGAAATGTTGCTTCCTGAAAGAGACACCTGTAGTATTTGTTATAATGATACTTATTACAAATGGAAATGGCGATTATCCGGTTACTACATCAAATAGGTTTAGATTCTTTGCTTATTTAATTATCCGCAATCTGCTAATGCGGGCACCAATCAATGGGTAACGATGGAAACCCCGCTCAAGATGAGCAGGAAAGGGAGGCATAGATGAGACAATATCAACCGGATCGTAAAGACCTTTTGATAAACACTGCTTGGGGTATTCCAAGCGATACATTATCGGCGGAGGAAGCCAAAAATCGCAACTTTGTTCTTTTCGAGAAGAGATGGGTTACAATCGAGGAAAAGGAACTATTAAAAAAACAGAATGACACTTATAGGTCGCTTCGTGCGATTGGCTTATTGTTTGCAATTGTCGCAGTTGCACCAGCGTACTTCGCATTTATTCGAGACACGTACTTATCATCAATCATTTCTCCCACTGTTTTTGTTATCAACGCTTTTATCTTTCTAGTTACTGCTATTGGTTTGTGGGAATATAGCGGCTGGGCGCGTTATGTCGCAACCGCTCTTGCAGTATTATCGATTTTTTCTGGAGTTGGATTAATAACAACACCGATAGTCCTTTATTATTTACACAACAGTGTTGCAAGACAAATTTTTCTTGGCGAGGCTTCAGCAGAAATTGTGACAGTGTTGCCTGATTCGATGCGAACTTTCAAACTTGGTTTATTCTCACTCTTGTTATTTCCATTGGGGCCAGTTGCTATCGTAAAGGGGCTACAGGCCATTCGTCGCAACAAAGCTGCGGGTCTTCCACGCCCAACCACTGCTATGGTCGGCATTGCCTTGGGTTTAGTGGGAACTCTTGCTTGTATCCTATTGGCTGTTTTTTTGTTGCGTGTTATTTTCTTTCAGCAGTAAGAACCATGCCACAACATAAAAAGCAAATGACATCAGATGACACCCGGCTCGACCCGACTGATGATAGCTTTACGGTTTTCATTTTGTACGTCTTTCTAACAGTTCAGCCGTATCGTTCAACAATTCTCCTGTAAATCATCACTTTTTGTCTTTTGTAACTTTTGCGGCATAGTAGGTGCTATCGACAATTTACGCTCTTCGGATTAAACCGGGAGACCGGCGCAGTACGGTTTGAAACAACCGCTATCTATGGATTTGTGACTTCTTCCATTTATTCCCGGAAGAAACAAATGCCGGTCTTCAAGGGACGGCTATTTAGGGCTCGTCCCGGAACTGAAGCTTTTGAAAGACAACAGAGGGACCGCGCGTTCTGATATGCAAAAACGCCCATTTGTTTTAGGGGGGAAATAGGGACAGCGACTATATGTGTCCCTATTTTAATACGGTCTCAGCAAGTAAGGGCTTAAGAAATTTGCTGCTTCATCGTCCAAAACGTATCTGTAAAAATCGCAGTCGCTGCATGTTTCATATTTCTGTCTGTAAGTCCTTTGTACCGATCCATTGCACATTGTATTAAGGACCGTCCAGCAGGCCCTGCCTGCTTTCCTTCCACTGTGTATGCCGTCTGATTCTTTGTTAAAGAAAACCGGGCATAAAGCAGCATCTCCGGGATTAGAAGTAATGCCGTCCACCCGCAATCCGCACCCCATAAAATTCCAGCAATTCAGTTTTTCAGCTTCTCCATGTCCGGTCGCCGACTCATGAATAATAATCGACCACTTACGAAGGTCTTTCATATGCAGTCTCATTTCCTCTCCAAAATCAGCGACCATTTTATCCGACCATTCAATATAATCATTTATGCCGATATCGCTGTAATAAATCCCTCTCTCAACCATATCTTTGAGACGTGTCATATCAGTTTTTCAGGACCTGGTCCCCCTTTCCAAATAACACACAAATCTCTTCTATCGACCTCATCCATATCACGCTCACACCACAACCCCTCATATGTCATACTCGACCAGCGGCAGTTCCAGCAGCAGTCGTCAGAAGCATGAACATCCATATCTACGCGGATGTTTTCCATAAATCTTATGTTTCTTTTAATCGCGTACAGATCATGCACCGGCATAAATACCTCCTTCCTTCCGATTTGTGAATAAAAAAATGGCCGGCTATGCCGAAACCATCTCCTTCGGCAGCTCGGCCATCTTCATGTTTGAGATCCGCAGCTTTCCGTCCCCTTCTCACGAAAGGTTTGGTCTTATCGGGAACTTTTAGTATTTATATATCATTTCTTCTTGTTTGTCATTGATAAATTTCAAGATGCTCATTGATAAAAGTCAACTTGGATGCTGCAATGCACGGCAGCCTTCAGTAAATGGCGTATTAACCCTAAGAATTCAGCTGTCAAAAAACAGGCAGGTCAGCTGGAATTTCTTGCAGCTTATGGATCAGCTGCCGTACCGACGTCTGAAGTATGAAAGGTTCACCAGGAGGGAGGCGTCTTTTTCCTTCACTATGAATTTTTGTTTTTCCAGATCCTTTAAGAGACGGCTGAGATGTTCAGGTGTGACTGCAATGACCTGCGCTATCTCCTTGTACTTCAACGGCAAATGAATTCTTATTTGACCTTTTAAATCCGTTCGCGGGTATTCGTCGGATATAAATTTACACAACAGATCTATCAGGCGTGCACGGGCAGGCGCGCAACCAAGCATCACCAGCTTTTTCCCATGGTTAAATATTTCCCGGCAGAGCAGCCTCATCACCTGCATCGAAAATTCATCATTTATTCTTAACAGCTCTAAAAATTTTCCGGAAGATATGCATCTGAGTGAACACGGGGTCAATGTAGTGACTGTGAAAGAATAAGGTTTTCCTAAAAGCACCGCCGGAGCTCCTATGAGCCAATGTTGGTCTCTCAACCCGGCTATCACTTCATGGCCGTCCCCGTCCATCCATGTGAGCTTCACCGACCCTGACTTTATGAAGTAGACCGCATTAGACAGCGTATCCTGTTTTATTATTTCCGCGTGCGCAGGATATAATTGCAGGGGCCCCCATCCGAAAACAATGCAGTTCGGTTCTTCAAAAAAGGATTCCAAAAAAGCATTAGTCCAGATAGAGTTATCTTTGCAACAGAGAGAAGTAGAAAAGTTACTCTTCATTACAATGATTTTCTCTTTCCTTAAATATTGTTAACAGAAGTTAAACAATATTGTCAAATGAATCATTTCGTTTTGAGTAAGAGAAGAGTCATAATTATTGATTAAACGACCGCTTTCATTCTATATTTCTTTATGACGGATAGCCGGAGATTCATTGACACAGGACCATGCGGCGCAGCATTCAATATGGCTTTGGACGAGGCTATAGCTATATCAATCAGAGAAGACAACTCTCCTCCCACGCTGCGTCTCTATGGATGGGAAGTGCCTTCTGTGAGTATCGGATGCTTCCGGAAGATTGGATAGACTTTCCGTGCGGAGTACGGTCAGGTTATGCATTCCCATGATGAAGGCCTCGTGATCAAAGCCGCGCCGTGCAGGGCGGCCTATCGATTATGGGAAGAAATATTTACGGTCTGTTTCTTCCCGAACTTCACACCGTTGAGATCTGATATAATCATGTTGATGACGATTGTAAATCGATGACGAGATATATTTGTTAAGCATAGTTAAACCTCAGCTAAGGCGGAATTCACATTCGGAATGAATAAAATCAAAAGAGCATTGAAAGTCTTTTCATCAAGAAATCTAATGAGAAAGTTCCCCCGGGAATCCTTAACCTTATTCAGGGAATTAGTATTAGAGCCAAATATGGTTAAAGCACAAGACATCATACCATTCACAAAACAATTTGGATTTGATGATGTTTGGATATTCCATGGCATTGCGATGGAACGAAAAGGGAATGCAATTATTTTATCGGGACCGCCCGGAATCGGGAAATCAACTCTTTTGCGACGATTTGCCCGCACGAAGATAGTTAGACCGTTGGACGACGGATTCATCTTCGTTGGCAGAACCAACGGATGTTATTACGTTGTGGAGACCGGCCTTTATCTTAATTTGAGAACTATCTCGGTCTTTTCTAAGTGGCTGAGAATTTTAACAAGATACAGAAGTCCTTATCTTAATACCGACCATCACTATGATATGGATAAAGCAATAGGAAGAGGCGAATTGCTGCATAATCTTGCTTTTTTGATCGGCTCTATTATTAACAAGAACAGAAGCGAAGCGGAAGTGATACTAAGTCCCGTGAGACTTGTAAAATTATTTTTGGTGACACATCAAAAAGACCGTCATCCACCAAGAAGGATATGCGGAGGAACGATAGTATCCATTAATGCGGGTGATACGGAGAAAATATTCAATAATTATTCAAGTTGTGAAGTCATTCCTTCTATTGAACAGGGCCTTAAGAGAATTTTATATGATAGGATACGGAAGAGCATCTACCAAAAGGATATTGGAAATCGATCCACATTATAGTGACCATATCAAGATTAAATTTTACTAAAACAAGTTTAATAATAGCGGCTTTTGAGTATCTGAATTAAACATAGCAGGAATAAAAATGAATGCAGTAATCGAGGCAATCAGAAAGAGACGGTCAGTTCGATCTTATGAGTCTGAGCCCATTCCCAGGGATATCATAAACACAATAATAGAAGATGGACAAACCTTACGTGCAGAGATATAATGAATTAATGAATTTAATTATTAACAAAATTCATAAAACACATTCAAAATAGAAGTAAATATACCGTTTAGACAAATCGAATATTTTACATGTAGAGGTGATAGAGATGGCCGAGATAAAAGTTGACTGTACCGGGGAAACCTGCCCGATTCCCTTAGTTGAAACTCGCAAAGCCCTAAGGAAAGCAAAATCAGGTGATATCGTAGAGGTCATTGGTACTCATCCATCGTCCAAGAAAGAGATACCAATGGCAGTTAAGGCTCTGGGACTGGAGTTGCTTGATATTCAAGAGAAAGATGGAGTATGGAGAATAAGAATACGCCGATAGGAGGATAGACATGGCGGATAAAACAACTATAATAGTACATAGCGGCGATATGGACAAAGTCTATAGTGCCTTAATTATTGCAAATGGGTCGTTAGCTATGGGGATGGAAGCATCAATCTTTTTTACATTTTGGGGCCTTCAACGTCTGAAAAAAGGTGCACTTGAAAAGGGACCATTGTCAAAGATGAACATGTTCGGGTTAGGTAAGCTGATGGTAAAGTTAAAGATGAAAAAGGTCGGTGTAGCTTCTCTGGAACGGCTTCTGCAGGACTTCAAGGAACTCGGCGGCAAAATACTCGCTTGTGACATGACTATGGAAATTATGGGAATAAAGAAAGAAGATCTGCGTGAGGATCTTATATCTGATTACTGTGCAGTTGGCACTTATGTGAGCGAGGCAAGAGATTCGACGATAACGCTCTTCATTTAAGGGAAGCGAAAATATGCAAAGCAGACGTGTATATTTAGATAATGCTGCCGCTACTCGTGTCGATGAACGAGTGTTAGAGGCGATGAAACCTTACTTCTTCGAGAATTATGCAGTTGCCACCTCGGAATTTGCCTATTCCGAGGGGATTGACGCCAGGGAGACCCTGGATAAAGTTCGTAACGACCTCAGTACTTCTTTAGGTGCAGCTCAAGAAGAATTCATTTTTACCTCGGGAAGCACTGAATCTTCAAATTTTGCTCTTAAAGGCATAGCTTTAGCACTTGGGAAGAAAAAAGGCACGCATGTGGTAGTTTCAAAAATTGAAGATTTCTCCGTACTTCATTGTGCAAGAGCGCTGGAAAAACAAGGCTTCCAGATAACTTATCTTAATGTAGACAGTGATGGTTTCGCGGATCTTGATCAGCTTAAAGATTCTATTAGAGAAAATACTATTCTGGTTTCCATCCAGCACGCCAATCAAGAAATGGGTACCATACAAGATATTGAAAATATAGGCCGTATCTGTCGGGAAAAAGAAGTTCTCTTTCATACCGATGCCACGCAAACCTTTACCAGGGTGCCTCTTAACGTAAAAGAAATACCGGTAGATCTGATCACTGTGTCTGCCCATACAATCCACGGCCCGAAAGGTATTGGCGGCTTGTACATCAGAAAAGGTACACCCATAGTCAAGTGGATGGATGGCGGATTCCAGGAATTCGACCTTAGGGCAGGCTTAGAAAACATACCTGGTGCGGTAG
>JBAZWR010000074.1:0-13453 GCA_041660325.1 Thermodesulfovibrionales bacterium
TATTAGGCTCGGCTTCTTCTGTGGCATCTTTGTATTTATGGCTGTCTGGGAAAAAATTACTCCAAGACGCTCCCTGTCAAACCCCAGAGGCATCCGCTGGTTTAATAACCTGACGTTAACCTTTCTCAATAGCATTATTGTCCGCCAGCTTTTCCCTGTAACCGCGATCGGATTTGCTCTTTACAGCAGGGAACATAATTGGGGAATTTTCAATGTTTTAGAGATTCCGAAAGGGGCAACCGGAATCATGTCAATTGTTGTGCTCGACCTAACCATATATGCCCAGCATGTCTTTTTCCATAAAATTCCCATTTTCTGGCGTCTTCACAGGATGCACCACACCGATCTCGATATAGATGTTACAACCGGGGCCAGGTTCCATCCTGTTGAAATAATCACTTCAATGGGCATCAAGATAGCAATAATAGTCATCCTCGGAGCGCCGGCTTGGTCCGTCCTGATTTTTGAGGTCTTACTGAATACCACATCAATGTTCAATCACGGCAATGTCTTTATGAACTATCGGATTGACAAGTTTCTTCGAACATTTCTGGTTACACCTGATATGCACCGTGTGCACCATTCGGTGAGCATACAAGAGACAAACAGTAACTTCGGTTTCAATTTTCCATACTGGGACCACCTTTTTGGTACTTACCGGGATCAGCCTTCTTCCGGACATGAAGCAATGAGTGTTGGCCTTGCAAATTATAGAGATCAGAAGTGGTTGACTCTACCGTGGATGTTAGCTGTGCCGTTTTTTAACAAACATCGGTAGGTTCCATAAAGATTTCCCGCCTCAAAATTGAGAAAGCAGTGGTGCAGTGGGGTCAAATCTTCATTGTTGACAAATAAATAAAGAAACAATGGGTAGAGTAGAGAATTTATTAAATGTATAATATAGCGTTGACCCTAAACACTAATCATATGCGTACAGAACGGAATTACAGGTTATGACAGACTCTGTTGGAAAAAATAACTATACCTTTTACATGCCGCGTGAAGAGAGCATCTTCTTTAAGCATCTCCATGGGATTGCATTTGCATTCCTGCTGTTGTTTAGCTTACTTGGGGTTTTTATCACAAAGATGGCAACGGTGGACGCGATCTTCAACGCGCTTGTTTTTGTATTGCCAATCTATGGTGTGAGTCTGGCGTTTAGAAAGCGGTTTGCCGGCGAGGTGACGCTTGATTTTGATGCCCGGAAGATTAGCTTTGTATTCCAGGATGAGAGAGGCATGATTCAAAGGGAGTTTCAGGAAATTAAGAAGGTCAATTTTGGGTTCTATCTCACCTTTGTAATGGACGATGCCAGAATAATGGTCAAACGACCGGATAATAAAAAGGAAATATTTCTGTTGCTCAATTCCGTCTTTAAGGTTGACCGGGGTATTTTTTCGATAAACTAGTGATGCAAAGTGTCAGTGCTACACAATTCACAAAAGCAATATGCGGGGTCAGGGCAAGTTTCTTGCCTTTTGGGCTCCCAAGGGCGTTCTCTCCTTCTTCCATCACAAATTCCTCGGTATACCGACTAATATCACCTTATCTGATCTGCTTGCTGATAGTGACGGCATAAGAATTCTAACTGCGGCTATTGTTGCATTTGGTATAACTAAATGCTAATGTAGTTGCAAATGGTAAAAAGGCATTTCTGGCTTAAGAAGATAACTGAAGGATTGCAGAAACGCTCCGTGCTCTGGCTTTCCGGTGTTCGTCGCGTAGGCAAGACGGTGCTCTGCAAGAGCCTTCCTGACATCGAGTATTTTGACTGCGAACTGCCCCGGGTCAGAAAAATGATGGAAGACCCTCAGTCCTTCCTTGAGAATATTAAGGGGCAAACGGTAGTTATGGATGAGGTGCACCGTTTGTCCAATCCCTCTGAAATCCTGAAGATCGCGGCTGATCATTTTCCGGAAACGAAGATCGTGGCAACCGGCTCCTCGACTCTGGGGACCTCGGCAAAGTTCAAGGACACCCTGGCAGGCCGAAAATATGAACTCTGGCTAACGCCTATGATAACCGAGGACCTCCAGGACTTCAAACAGACAGACCTGTCCCATCGTTTTCTTCATGGCGGATTACCTCCATTCTTCATGGCGAAGGGGTTTCCCGAGCGCGATTTCCAGGAATGGATGGATGCTTTCTGGGCCAAGGATATCCTGGAACTCTTCAAGCTTGAGAGACGGTATTCATTCCTAAAGTTTGCTGAACTCCTCCTGATCCAAAGCGGCGGGATTTTTGAAGCGAGCAGCTTTGCGGGTCCCTGTGAGGTCAGCAGGTCGACTATTTCAAATTATCTTGCCGTTCTTGAAGCAACGTATGTGGTGCATGTAATTCGGCCATTCACGTCGCACCGCCCTACGGAGATAGTGTCCGCCCCCAAGGTCTATGCCTTTGATACCGGTTTCATTTGCTACTACCGAGGTTGGGACAAACTCCGCCGGGACGATATGGGGACCTTATGGGAGCATTTTGTATTGAATGAGCTGCTTGCACAAACTCAGTCCAGGAAGATTTACTACTGGCGCGACAAACAGAAGCATGAGGTTGACTTCATCATAACGAAGAATCAGGCCGCACCGATGGTCATCGAGTGCAAATGGACTGCAACAGATTTTGATTCGACAAATGTAAAGATCTTCAGAAGGCACTATCCAAAAGGTCTTAATTTTGTGGTCGCATCAGATGTTGAAAGATCATATTCCCGGAGCTATGACGATGTCATGGTCAAGTTTATAAAACTTGAAGACTTGATTAAAGAGGTGGCAACGTAGTCTTGGTCTGCCCTGCCAAGGGCGTAAATACACGGGACGATGAAAATTATATCGTACCATGAAATGCATGATCGACTGAATATGTTGATTATTCGAAGTCGAAACGTATCATTTTCCCGAACTTAAAGCCGTCTACCAGGACGATTTCGATTCGGCTTCCTGAATCTCTTATCGAACATCTCAAAGTTCTTGCCAACAAGAGAGACGTGCCCTATCAGTCACTCTTGAAAATATTTCTGTCTGAGAAGGTGGCAGAAGAATTGCACGGCGCAAACAAATAAGAGGCTGTGCCATCAACTACTTCCTGAAATCCGCGGAGGAAGTATAGAATTGAGGGCTCTTAAGTACTCTCGAAAATCAATATCGACAAATTTTCTATGATATGCCAATCTGGTATATCATGGTAATAAGGAGTAAATGCCAACCAACCTTTCATCAGGCATCTTGATTAAAATAATAACTTTCTCTTTCAACTCGTTCCCTAATATGCTATATTCTTCAGAAGAACGCGGAAAAAATTGTGTTGGGCCGAATAAAGAATAAATGAAAACACTAACGCTGACACCAAAACTTAAGAAACGCGCCAGCTCATTGCTGGCATTAGGCACCTCTGAGTATGAGGCTGCTGAAAAGCTTATTGAAACAGGTCTTTATAGAGAATCGGTAGTACATCTGTATTTCACTTGTTTTTATATCGCACAAGCGTTGTTATGCGGTAAGGTTGCAGCCAACGTTTCACATAGAAGTCTGAACGCTCAAATGCATAACGTCTATGGACGTAAGAAGGATTTCCCGAGGCGTTATGTCGAACTCCATACCAAACTATATAATCAACGAACAGAATTTGACTATAAAACAACACATAGTCCAAACCCTGCAGAGCTTAACAAGCAACTTGCTATCCTAAAGGCATTTGTGAAATATGCATTAAAAGTTGTTCCTCGTGTAACTGTCTTCGACCTATTAAAAGGTTTTTGTGATGATTACAAAAATCAAATCAAAGATTTCTCTTTTGATATATATTGCCCTAAGACTTACGCACATCACACGAGACTAACTTTTTGGCAGCCACCATTTTACTTAGACATTTTCGGAGTAGACCAAATTGCTAAACATGCTGTTGACTTTCTGGGAAAACTAAAGGTCCGTCGAAATAAAGATTATGTGGTTGGCCTCAACAGTAAGGTGAATCAATACAACGATGATCATCTCCTTATGCTTGATATTGATGCAGTGAATCCTGCCGTGGAATCTGCGTTGAAACCAATTGGCGGTATTTTATTAAAAAGCGGACGTGGTTATCATTTCATCAGTCGTAAGATTATAGTTGGTGCTGTTGCTTGGCGGAAAGAAATGCGCGGTTTATTAAAGAACCCAGATTTAAAACAACATATTGATAAAGACCATATAGAAATATCTATCAAGCGTGGCTATGCAACTCTTCGTGTAACAGCAAGCTCGGTCAAACCAACAGTTCCTTACTTTTATAAAGAAATATGAATAATATCCCAACATTTCGTTTCACGGAATCGGCGGGGAATTGTCCTGCGTGGAGATCGTGCGTTTATATGGGTACTTTCCTGTAAATCTTTACTGATGCACACAATTTAAAGCTGCGGATAAGTAGGTGAAAGGCGCAGGAAGTATTTGAGCGTCCTGCGCGTAGATCGCTGGTTACCTTTGGTGTCCGCTTTAACATAAATGGGACTATTATCGAATACTATTCTCTGCCAATCTCTCAGCATGCACTCTACTCCTTTCTGATATTATTGCAGCCCGCAATAGATATGAACTACCCCGCAGCCTTGAAGGCTTTCGGGACGAAGTATCTTAAATCTCCCCTCCCTTGAGGGGAGGGGATTAAGGGGAGGGTGTTGAATTTATCTTTCATCAGTCACCCTCTCCCTAACCCTCCCCCCTCAAGGGGGAGGGAATAACTGGAACCCCCGGAGCAGAGTTTTGAAGAATTCTTTTAATTAAATTTGATTCTTTGCTCTTGGCTTTATTATCTGTTACAATTCAGCATGTTTTTACAACAGTTGATCAACGGGCTCACGCTCGGCAGCGTTTATGCTCTTATTGCCCTTGGTTATTCGATGGTCTACGGCATCCTTGAACTGATCAATTTCGCGCATGGCGAGATATACATGCTCGGCGCTTATCTTGGGATAATATTCCTTGGGTTTTTTACCGCCTCCGGCCTGACCGCTTACAGTCTGCCGCTTGCCCTGATCTTGACCTTTATCCTGTCCGTCATCTTTTGTTCAGCCTATGGCTTCACCATAGAAAAAATCGCATATAAACCCCTCAGGAATGCGCCAAGGCTGAGTCCGCTCATCAGCGCAATCGGCGTATCCATCTTCCTTCAGAACTATGTGATGCTCACGCAGGGAGCTACAGACAAGGTTTTCCCTAATCTCTTCGGGACCGCGGGCTTTGAGTTCTCATCGGTAAGGATGACTTACCTTCAGTTGTTCATTATTCTGACTTCGGTAATTTTGATGATAGGGCTTCGTTTATTCATTAACAAGACGAAAATGGGCAAAGCCATGAGGGCGGTTGCACAGGACAAAACCATGGCCTCGCTGGTGGGCATTAATATAGATACCATAATATCGGTCACCTTTATCATAGGTTCCGGACTTGCGGCAATAGCCGGCCTTATGGTCGCCATGTATTACGGACTGGTCAATTATTATATCGGATATGTTGCAGGGATGAAGGCCTTTACTGCCGCGGTGTTGGGAGGGATCGGCAGCATACGCGGGGCCATGTTCGGCGGCATCCTCCTCGGACTTATCGAGAGCCTCGGAGGCAGCTATATCTCCGGTGAATACAAGGATGCATATGCGTTTATCATCCTCATCATTATTCTCCTTGTAAAACCGGGCGGTCTTTTCAGAAAAGCCGAACTGGAGAAGGTGTAAGTAAAAAACCCGGAATGGCGAAGCCTTTAATCATTGCAATTTGGATGTCGGCGCTCTTTCTCCCTTTTAAAGGGCTGAAGGCCGCCCTGATACTTTTTGTCGCTCTATCGTGCATGCTGTTCCTTTTAAAATACCTTTCCCGATTTAAAGATGTCATTATTGCACCGCTTCATAAAACATTCGATAAAATGCAAAACATTTTTACTGCCGCGCCCTTGCCTTCAATTCTTGCACGATATGCGCTCCTGATGTGCCTTGCCGCCCTTCCATTTTTTTCAGGGGATTATTTCCTCGATATTGCCGTGCTTGCAGGCATTTACATCATACTTGCGCTCGGCCTTAATGTAGTGGTCGGGTTTGCCGGTCTTTTGAACCTCGGTTTTGTGGCATTCTATGCGATAGGCGCTTATACATATGCGCTCCTGAATACAAGATACGGATTCGGTTTCTGGACGGCCCTGCCGTTTTCTCTGATCTTCACGATGCTTTTCGGGTTTCTCCTGGCTATACCTGCATTACGTTTAAAAGGAGACTACCTTGCAATCGTTACCCTCGGTTTCGGTGAAATAGTCAGGCTGATTTTGAATAACTGGGACAGTCTGACGCGCGGCCCCAACGGCATATCAGGCATTGCGCCGCCTGCCATCATGTCTCTTCCTATGGAAAAACTCGGCTATTATTATTACCTTGTCCTGTTTTTTGTGATACTGACCTTGTTTATAACAAAACGCGTCTATTCATCAAAGATCGGCCGCGCATGGGTTGCCATAAGAGAAGATGAAATAGCTTCTTCAGTCATTGGAATTCAAACCACTCTCTATAAGTTGTATGCCTTTGCTTTCGGGGCTTTCTGGGCAGGGCTTGCAGGCGCCCTGTTCGCAGGCAAGATGCAGTTCGTTTCTCCGGAGAGTTTTACCTTCATGGAGTCGGTGCTCATCCTGTGTATGGTCATTCTCGGAGGTCTGGGCAGTATCTACGGCGTAATCTTCGGCGCTTTTCTTCTGGTCCTGCTTCCCGAGATCCTGCGCGAGGTCCAGCTTTACAGGATGCTTGCTCTCGGGGCAGGGCTTGTCATGCTTATGATATTCAGGCCGCAGGGCTTGCTTGGAGGCAAAAGTGTATCTTTTAGAAGTTAAAAATGTTTCGATGCACTTCGGCGGAATCAAGGCCGTTGAAGAACTGGACCTCAGGGTAAAAGACGGGATCATTATGAGCGTCATCGGCCCGAACGGGGCAGGCAAGACAACCTTTTTTAACTGTCTTACAGGGATTGCAAAACCGACCGGGGGCAGCATCCTTTTCTCGGATACGGACATTACCCGCCTTCCTCCTCATGAAATTGCAAAACTCGGGGCTGCAAGGACCTTTCAGAACATAAGACTTTTCAAAGAAATGACCGTTATAGAGAATGTTATGGTAGCGCAGCACTGCCAAATCCGCTCCGGCCTTTTTGGTTCGATATTCCGTCTCAAAAAATTTAACGATGAAGAGAGGACCGTCAGGGAGAAGGCGCAGGAATATCTTGAGTTTGTCGGCCTGTCTGATTATGCAGGTTCCGTTTCAGGCAGCCTGCCCTATGGCGCACAGAGGAGGCTGGAGATCGCAAGGGCCTTGGCCTCCGAACCATCAATGGTCCTTCTTGACGAACCTACGGCCGGTATGAACCCTCAGGAAACCTCGGAGGTCATGGAGCTTATCAGAAATCTGAAGGCATTGGGGAAAACCGTTTTATTAATAGAACATGACATGAAAGTCGTTATGGGAATATCGGACTGGATCGCGGTTATGGACCACGGTGTAAAGATCGCCGAAGGATTTCCATCGGATATAAGAAAAAATCAGATGGTAATTGAAGCATATCTCGGGAAAGAACAATGACATTACTCATCAGTCGTAAAAAACTATTACAAACAGCAGGGCTGATGCGATGAAAAGGTCTTGTAGTGACACACTAATGTACTTTCATAATAAGAACCGGCCTTTTTCTGAAAGTCACCACAGGTTAGCTCTGCATTTATGTGATTCAAATATAATCCTTTGTCACATTACAAGATTTTTCATCGTGTCTGCCCTGCTGTTTATGCAACGTTTAGGATTATGCTAAAGCTTACTAATATTCATGCTTATTACGGGCCTATTGAGGCTTTAAAGGCCGTAGACCTTGAAATAAATCGGGGTGAGATCGTCTGTCTTATCGGCAGCAATGGCGCAGGAAAATCCACAACTCTCATGACCATATCGGGTATCATAAAACCAAAGACAGGGGATATCCTCTTTGAGGGTAAACGGGTCAGCGGGGTCCCACCTCACGAGATCGTTAAAAGGGGCATAAGCCAGGCGCCCGAGGGCAGAAGGATTTTTCCAAAGCTTACAATAATGGAGAATCTTGAAATGGGGGCTTTTTCGGTCAGAGGGGATTTTCAATCTTCCCTTGATATGGTCTTTGCCCTTTTTCCATTGCTGAAAGAAAGACGGAAACAGTTAGGCGGCACCCTGAGCGGAGGAGAACAGCAGATGCTTGCAATTGGAAGGGCTTTGATGTCAGCCCCCAAACTGCTTCTCCTTGATGAACCATCCCTTGGCCTTGCGCCGATAATCGTCAGCAAGATTTTCAAAACCATCAAAGAGATAAACAGGGAAGGCGTTACCGTCCTCCTCGTCGAACAAAACGCCCGCGCAGCCTTAAAACTTTCTCACAGAGGATACGTGCTGGAAAACGGGAAAATCACCCTCAAAGGAAACGGCGAAGACTTGCTGAATAACGAACTGGTTAAAGCGGCTTATCTGGGAGAGTAAACTCGGCTGCAGGCTATTATCCGAGGCCATAACATGCCGAATTATGCTATAATTTTTTATTATGGATAAGGCCAAGGCCCATCTGCATATCGACGGCAGGGTCCAGGGTGTATTTTACAGGGGCTTTACCCAGGAACTTGCCGAAAGTCTTGGTCTGAAAGGCTGGGTCAGTAATCTCAGCGACGGCAGGGTTGAGGCTGTTTTTGAAGGTGACAGAGATGTTATTGAGAGCGCAATCAGGAAATGTTATGTCGGTCCGCCCGCTTCACGGGTGGCGAATATTGATATTCAATGGGAAACGTATACTGGAGAAGAAAAGGATTTCAGTGTAAGACACACCCATTGGTAATCATAACTGATTATAATCATCTTCCCTGCTCCGTCTTAATATGAATGCTAAAAGAACTCAGGATAAAGAATCTTGCCATAATTGACGACCTGAAAGTCGTATTCGAAGAAGGTCTTAATGTGCTGACCGGGGAAACAGGCGCGGGGAAATCCATTATAGTTGATTCCCTGAATCTTGCCTTCGGGAGCAGGGCCCAATCGGATTTTGTAAGGTCGGGAGAAAAGGAGGCGGTGATACAGGCGTATTTTGAGGTGCGGGGTATTCAAAATCTCCCTGATATCGGCATAGATGTATCTGACGGCCTGATCATCAGGCGGGTCATCTCCGCAGCAGGCAAAAGCAGGGCTTATATAAATGATACGCAGGTTAGCATCCAGTCCCTTTCAGAAATAGGCAGACGCTTAGTCGATATCCACGGCCAGCATGAACACCAGAGCCTTTTGTCTGTTGAAAAGCACCGGTTCTTTCTTGATTCATTCGGCAAGCTCCATGGAGACAGGGGAGAAGTCGAAGAGCTCTATCGGGATCTCATGGAATTAAAAGTCAATTTACATAATTTGAAGCAGAAGGCGCACGAAAGGTCGCATAGGATCGACTTCCTGGAATTCCAGGTCCGGGAAATAGACACAGCCTCTCTAAAAGCGGGAGAAAAAGAGGCTTTGCTTGAAGAGCGCGCTATTCTGTCAAATCTGAGCAGGCTGAAGGAACTTGCAGAAGCGGCATATGCAATGATTTATGGATCGGATGGTTCATGCATGGAAAGGCTGTCATCTATACTGACCAGGGTAAAAGACATGTCTTCCATTGACCATGGAGCAATTGAAATAAAGGAGATGCTTGAATCAGCGCTGCCTTTGATCGAGGACGCTTCCGTTGTTCTCAGGAATTACAAGGACAAATATGACGTCGAGCCTGAGAGGTTAGACACTGTGGAAGAGCGACTCGAATTAATGAAAAAGCTCGAAAAGAAATACGGCGAGGGTGTCGAATCCATAATTCGCTTCAGAAATGATGCGGCCCATGAGTTGGAGACGCTTGAGAATATCAGCGAAAAATCAGGATCTCTTGAGGCAGAGATAAAAATAAAGGAAGAAAAGCTCCTGCATGCCGCGGGTTTGCTCTCTGAAAAAAGAAAAAAAGCGGCAACAACAATGGAGGCCCTTATAAAAAATGAACTTAAGGACCTCGCTTTTGGAAATACGGAGTTCCTGATCGATCTCAGGCAGGAGGCTGTTGCGCCACACGGGTTTGACACGGTAGAATTTCTTTTTTCTGCAAATCCCGGCGAACAGCCGAAACCGCTTGTGAAAATTGCCTCGGGCGGCGAGCTTTCAAGGGTAATGCTTGCATTAAAAAGCATCTTTGCAGAGTATGACGCCATCCCTGTCCTGATTTTTGACGAGGTTGACGCCGGGATAGGAGGAAAGACGGCAGAGCGTGTAGGCGAAAAACTGAAGAAGCTCTCTGCAAAACGCCAGGTGCTCTGCGCAACACATCTTCCACAAATAGCGTCTATGGGAGACTTCCATCTCAAGGTTGATAAAAAGCGTAAAAACGGAAGAACATATATTGAAGTTACCGAAATATCAGGAGATGAAAGATTGTCCGAAATAGCGCGGATGCTCAGCGGTACGATTACAGAGGTGTCCCTGAAGCATGCAAAGGAATTACTCAATAATAGCGGGAGACTCAAGAAAGATTCACGCCACGGTCCGCATCCGGGCGGATTCGCCGTGGAGAACAAATCACCCGAGCAGGTCAAACAAACCGGAATAACGGAAAAGCATAAAGGTCTTTTTACATGAAAGGCATGATTTTTATAAACAGGGAACTATGCAAAGCGTGCGGCTATTGCATTGACACATGCCCGCTCGGTGTTATTGTTGTAGAGGAGAGCTTCAACAAAAAGGGGGTCTTTCCCGCATCACCCGTATATTTGGAGAAATGCACAGGCTGCTGCATGTGTGCCCGTATGTGTCCGGAGATTGCAATAGAGGTTTACAGGGAAGAAAATGAAGAAGAAATATGCAATAGGGATTGACCTTGGCGGTACAAACCTGAGGTGCGCTCTTGTTTCCCGTGAAGGGACGATCATCAGAAAGATAAAGGAGCCCACATCCAAAGACCTTCTCAACCCGGTCTTAAGGCTCATAGAAAATCTTTTTTCCGACGAAGTGCTGGGCGTCGGCCTCGGGGTAGCAGGGTTGATAGACAGGAAAAGAAGTCGCGTGCTGATTTCCCCTAACCTGCCGGGCATCGAGCATGTTGATTTTATCGCCGGGATTCATCAGAGGTTCAACGTTCCCGTGCGTATCGAGAACGATGCGAATGCCGCGGCTTTCGGAGAACTGATGGCCGGTGCAGGGAAAGGCCTGTCAAACTTCGTGCTCTTTACCCTGGGCACGGGCATTGGCGGCGGCATCGTCTGTGATGGAAAGCTTCTTGGCATATCCGCAGAGATCGGTCATATGAGTATCGACGCAGACGGCGAAAAATGTCCTTGCGGGAACAACGGCTGTCTTGAATCCTATGCATCTGCAAGGGCCATTCTCTCAAAGGCAGTCTCCTTTCTTGAAAAAGGCGGAGAGAGCCTTTTAAAGGGTTATTGCGGCGGAAACTTTTATAAACTGACGTCGGAAGACATTTCCCGCGCGGCGCTGGATGGAGATATACCGTCAAGAGAAATCCTGAAAACCGCGGGACGTTATCTCGGGGTAGGTATCGCAAACATAATAAATATTATGAGCCCCGAGGCCGTGATTCTTACCGGCGGCCTCGCAGGGGCCTGGGACATTTATGTGAAAGAAGCGATCAAAGAAACGTCGAGAAGGGCTTTCAAAGACCTTTTCGACAGGGTGAAGATAACACCCTCAACCCTGACGGGTGATGCAGGGCTTATCGGTTCGGCAGGGCTTGTGTTTAATAAGTAATACATGTTAATAAAATAATGGGTGTTCTTTAAGGAGGAATTTCAGTGGAAGATAAGAAGAAGTTATTATGGGAGTATGTAAAGGCCGTCTTGACGGCCTTGGTCCTTGCCCTTATTATAAGGGCTTTTGTAATACAGGCGTTCACCATACCGTCCGGGTCCATGATCCCGACCTTGCTTGTAGGAGACTATATACTGGTAAACAAATTTCTGCTCGGCTCGCCTGTCGATATCCCTTTTACCAATATAAATCTCTTCAGAATGCCGGGTCTGAGAAGGCCCCATAAGGGCGACGTCATCGTCTTTAAATTTCCGGTTGACCCGTCAAAGGATTTCATCAAAAGGGTCGTTGCCGTAGAGGGAGATAAAATCGAGGCAAGAGATAAAGTAATATACGTTAACGGCTTGCCTGCAAACGAACCGTTTATGAGGCACACTGACAACTTAGTCTTGCCGAACAGGGACAATTTTGGACCGATTGAAATTCCCAAAGACAAATTTTTTTGTATGGGGGACAACCGCGACAACAGCCGGGACAGCCGCGAATGGGGCTTTGTAGATATAAAAGACGTCAAGGGGAAGGCCTTGATCGTTTATTTCTCAAAGGACACGAGCTATCCGCTCCTGAGAGTTGACAAGGTAAGATTTGACAGAATAGGGAGGTTGATACGATGAATGAATTAAGAAATGAAAAGGGATTTGTCAAAGCTGTCCTGATTCTTGCCGTTCTTGCCTTATGCGTTTATGCGGGCATACAGTTCGGGACCCCTTATTACAGATATTCCGTCTTTAAATCCGACGCAAAGGAAATCACAAGGGTCGGCCTTGGAGATGTGAAGCGCACAAAAACAATGCTTTTTGAGAAGGCGAAGGAATTGAAGCTGCCGCTCGAAGAGGAGGATATTTCGGTCGTTGTAACGAATGAGACGGTGCGCGTCAAAACCTCGTGGTCCGAGATGGTAGACCTCTTCGGCATATATCAGAAAGAACTCAATTTTTCTATAGATATAGAGGGGTAACGTGTTCACCGGGCTGATACTTGAAATGGGGGAGTTAACATCCCTGAAAAGACGGAGCGGCGGCGCTGTCCTTACCCTGAAAGCGGACAGGATAGCAACTGCGGCGGCGCCTGGAGACAGCATCGCTATCAACGGGGTTTGTCTTACCGTTATTGCGATAAATAATAACGGTATATCCTTTGATCTTTCCGATGAGACCCTGAGCGCCACAAACCTCGGCAGGCTCAAGCCCGGCGACCGTATCAACCTTGAACCCTCTCTTACCCCTGATTCAAAGATGGGCGGTCATTTTGTTACAGGTCATGTCGATTCAGCAGGGAAAATCCGCTCGAGAGGAACCTCGGGCGACATGCTGAAATTTGAGATCGAGGCCCCGCCCGACGTCCTTCATTTTCTCGTCAAAAAAGGTTCCGTTGCCGTAGATGGAATAAGCCTTACCGTTGTTGATATACTAAAAGACGGCTTTACGCTTATAATAATCCCCCATACCGCCAGGCTGACTACATTGGGGTTTAAAGGCCCCGGAGATACCGTGAATCTGGAGACGGATATTTTGGGCAAGTATGTTGCCAGGTTTATGAACAGAGAAGAGGATAAAAACAATAAAGATGCCCGGTTCATGGAGAGCCTTATGAAGGGCGGATATATTTAAAATT
>JBAZWR010000075.1:0-10091 GCA_041660325.1 Thermodesulfovibrionales bacterium
CATGACATCCGCAAGCTTCTCAAATGACATCACGATCCCTTCCCCGAGATGGCTTATTGAGTAGTTCTGGCAAAAGATGCAGCCGAGATTGCAGTTCCCCATAAAGATTGTTCCGGAGCCGAATCGTCCAACCAGAGGTTTTTCCTCGCCAAAGTGTGCTCCATAGCTTGAAACAAACGGCTTGTCTCCGGTTTTGCAAAAACCCTTTTCGCCTGCGGTACGGTCAACCTTGCACTCACGGGGACAGAGGGTGCATTCTCTGAGTATCTCTTCTGCCTCCCTGACTTTATCGGATAATGCTCCGGAAGGAAGTTGAAGATAAGCCGGAGTGAATGCATAATCGTCCATATTTTTAGTTTACCGTGAGGGCAAAAAATATGAAAGTCGGGGTTACGAAGAAAAGTATGATGGATGATTCGACTGTCCGCGCTATTTATCGAGAGGGCTTTTGATACGGAAATATTATCTATATATCAATAAGTTATAACGCATTATATAATATATGATCCCTTGACTTGTTGAATATATCCTTATATAATTCTTGCAAATGTAGAATACGCATAAAAATAAATATTAGCACTCTCAAATTCTTAAAGGAAATCATGAAATACGTATTAATAACACTTGTTCTTATTCTGTCTGGATGTGCATCAAACTCTGGGGTAGTTACAATGGGTAATGATACGTACATGGTGTCTCGCCAGGCGGCCTCTGGTTTTTCCGGTATGGGCACATTAAAGGCTGATGCTATGAGAGAGGCATATCAACAATGTCAATTAACAGGAAAGCGTGTAGAAGTTATAGAAGTTATTGATGCGAAGCCACCATATATATTTGGTAACTTCCCAAAAACTGAAATACGTTTCAAATGCGTCCCATAAAAACAGTGCTAACAAACGGTTGCATGCGGACTCGCTACGCTCTCCGGTGAACCGGGCGTTAACCTGAATAATAAAATGAAAATAGAACCAATTGGAATCATACATACACCCTTTGCGTCAAAGGAGGACTGCCCCATTCAACCGCTTTATTCATCGGACTCGCTCGGTCGCGTCGAGATATTCAAGAAATATGAAGCCGGCCTGAAAGATATCGAGACATTCTCTCATATTTATTTGCTGTATCTTTTTGACCAAGCTGGAAACATTGAGCTGGTACGTCAAACATTTCTTGATGATGAGCCGCACGGTATCTATGCGTCAAGACATCCATGCAGACCAAATGGCGTAGGACTGTCTGTTGTAAAATTAATACGCCGCGAAAACAATATTCTCATAGTCGAGGGCGTTGATATGTTAAACAAGACACCGCTTTTGGATATCAAACCCTATATACCAAAGTACGACGCTATTATTTCAGCATCAGAAGGGTGGACTGCCGGCAAGAAATGGCGTCCTAAACCAAAAGACAGAGAATGACTAAATGAGGTTAAAAAAAAGATTATAAAATATTTTAACGTCAGCCATTGACATGGGACAAGGCTGACTGACCCTTACCAGTCGTTCCAGCGGGGAACACGCTGAACTTCTTGTTATGGGTAATAATAAATTTGTCGGAATAATACCCTAATGTGTATAATTAAGCTTAATAATACACATAGGAGGCTGCAATGAGAACTAATGTTGTTATTGATGATGACCTGATGATATCCGCTATTAAGTTGTCCGGTCTTAAGACAAAAAAGGCTGCCATAGAAGAAGGATTAAAATTACTGGTGCGATGCAGCCGGCAGGCAAATACCAGAGAGTTTCGGGGGAAACTCAAGTGGTCCGGCAACCTTGATGAGATGCGCACAGACAAATGATATTAGTAGATTCATCCGTGTGGATCGATTATTTCAACGGCAGAAAAACAGCTAAAACTGATTGGCTTGATTTGGCTCTCGGGAATGAGCAGATTATTGTGGGTGACCTCATTATGGCTGAAGTCCTTCAAGGGTTTCAAAGCGATAAAGACTTCAAGACAGCCAGAAAATTACTTTTAGTCTTTCCTTTTATGGCAATGGTGGGGCAGGAATTGGCAATAAAGAGCGCGCTTAATTATCGGTTTCTCAGAAAGAAAGGTGTCACTGTAAGGAAGACCATTGACGTAATGATCGGGACTTTTTGTCTTAATTATCAACTAAAGCTGTTACATGATGACGGAGATTTTGATCCGATGGAAAAATATCTTAATCTAAAAATAGTTGTTACATAACGAAAGGATTATAACAAGTTTGTAAAACAGTTGCGGAATGGCTGTAAAAGAGGGAAATAAAAAGGCCCGTGCAGAGCACGGGCCTTTTATAATAATAGAAGCTAAAGGATTAATGAACTTTTTCGCTCTTTGCTTCGGCCTTCTTTTCGGCTTTCTTATGGTGCATTTCTTTTTTAGGCAGTTCGAGCATATTGACTTTTCCGGTTGCGAGGTCGTATTCGGCGGCAACTATCTTTAACTTGCCTTCATGTACAAGCTCTTTAATTACGGGACTCTTCATGACGTCACCATAAACGTTCATGACGTTTTCCTTGATGGCTGTTTCAAGGACTTCCTCGTTAGAACCGCCCTTTTTCTTTGCTTTCTTTACGGCAGGCTGGATCTTCTTGACTATTGCTCCGATATTCCCTTCAGGGGCGCCTTTTGCTCCCAAAGTGGCCTTGACTGCGCCGCAGTCTGAATGTCCAAGCAGGACGAGGAGAGGAGTCTGGACATGTTCAGTGCCGTATTCGATGCTTCCAAGGGCAATGGAATCAACGACATTGCCTGCAACCCTGATTACGAATATATCGCCGAGGCCCTGGTCAAAGATATGTTCGGGCGGGACTCTTGAGTCGGAGCAGGTGATCACGGTTGCAAAGGGATGCTGACCTTTGAGTATTTCTTTCCTCCTGGTATCGCCGAGGTCTTTGTTAATGGGTGTGCCCTCGACATACCTTTTGTTGCCATCCATCAGCTTCTGCAAGGATTCATCGCCGGCAGTCCCTGCAAAGACGGAACCGGAGAAAAGTACAACAACAACTACAGCCAATAAACCTCTGAAAAACTTCATAAACCTTACCCCTCCTTAAATAAAGTTTACAGGCCCCTCAAAGAGGGCGCCGATCTTTTAATATCAGTTGCATTGAATGAAAGGCAGACATAATAAAAAAACTTTTAAACGCGACAAAAATTGATCCATATTCACCTGACGGCACTTTTAAGGTAATTTATATTCTAAATAAATACGTATTGATCTGTGATGATAGTGCATTACGGAGTCGCCTAAAAGCTTTTTTATTATATCTGCCTTTCAAATTGATAAACTATTTTACAAAGCTTAGGGTTATGCCGCTTTATCTTTTTTCTTTGCAGCCTCGGCCATTACCGACTTTGTATTAAACGTCCCTTCGATAGCCTGAACAGGACATTTGGCGGTGCAAATGCCGCAGCCGATACACTTTGAGCCGTCTATTTTATGCAGCTTTTTAAGCTCGCCAAAAGGCGCATCGACGGGACATACCTTAGCACAAATTTGACATCCGATGCAATTATCTTTTATAACTGCGCGAGGTCTTTCAGGTATGAAATCGGTGATTGCGCCTGTGGGGCACTTTGTGACACAGAGTCCGCATACCCTGCATCTGTCAAGATTTATCCTCGAAAGATTATTTTCAACGACAGGCGCATCAAAAGGGCATACCTTGACACATATCCCGCAGGCAATACATCCTGCCTGACAGTTCTTTTTTGTATCCGGACCTTTGTCCTTTGAGTTACAGGTGACGAGGACCTGCCGTGACGCAGGCAAGACTTTGATGACCTTTCTCGGACAGACTGCTTCGCATTTTCTGCAACCGGTGCATTTTTTAATATCGACAAAGGGCAGATGGTCTTCCGTCATGGTTATAGCGCCGAAGGGACAAACCCGCGAGCAGGTACCGTAACCGAGACAACCGTATATGCACGACTTGTCCCCTCCGCCTGCAAGCATGACAGCCCTGCAGTCCTGAACGCCTTCGTATATGAACTTCTTTGATGTTTTGCTCCAGCCGCCTTTGCACATTATCCTCGAAAAATTCGGCTCTCTCAGAACGGCCTTTTTACCTGTGATTGCTGCAACCGCTTCGGCGGTTTTGACGCCTCCGGGTGTGCATAAGTTCGGCGGGACCTCCGCTTTATTTACAACCGCTTCCGCATATTGTTCGCATCCAGCGAACCCGCAGGCCCCTCAATGCGCATGAGCAAGGGTATCGAGCACCCTCTCAACGCGCGGATCAATCTTGACGGAAAATTTTTTCGCCGCTAGAGCGAGACCAAGTCCGAATACGGCTCCTACGCCTGCAAGGAAGATCAAAGTGTACTTGATTAACGGGGCCAGAGCAACATATTCTTTTGCCTCTACACCTCCGCCTACGCCGGCTTGCGGCGCAAGGAAATGGAAGCCGGCGGCAGTCTGAAGCAGCCCAATAATTTCCGTTATGATATTATGAATATCGATCATTTTAGACCAGGCAATTTTAGCATGTCAGAGTTTTATCAGTCCTGAAAAACCCGCAAAGGCCAGGGCGATAAGCCCTGTAACGATAAAGGCTATCGGAGTCCCTTTAAACGGCGCCGGGACGTCTGCAAGCTCGATTTTTTCACGTATACTGGCCATGATTATCAAGGCCAGGGCAAAACCGATACCGGAGCCGAAGGCAAAGGCAATGCTTTCGATGAAACTGTAATGCTCGCCTGCATTCAGTAACGGCACTGCAAGTATAATGCAATTCGTCGAGATAAGGGCGAGGTATATGCCCAGTTTATGATACAACTCCGGCGAAACCTTTCTCATGACAGTATCGGACGCCTGCACAAAACCTGCTACTATTCCGATAAAAACGATAATCTTCAGGAAAGTTATTTCATAAGGCGCCAATACGAAGTTGAAGACGACCCAGCTCAGGGCCGCGCTGATCATCATTACCGAAGTGAAGGTTATGCTCATACCGACGGCCGTCTCCATCTTCCTTGAGACTCCAAAGAAAATGCAGAGGCCGAGGAATCTGGTAAAGACGAAATTATTGATAAGCGACGCCGCAACAATTAATTCAAATATTTTAATGAATTCGGGACTCATAATTTCTCCGTAAAATCTCCCTTATTTTTCATATTTCATGCTTAGCCAGTTGAACAAACCCATCAATATGCCTACGGCAAAGAAGCCGCCTGCGGGCAGCACCAATATCAGGAGAGGCTTTGCATTTATTAGCTGATATCCCCATAATGAACCCCTGCCGAGGAGCTCCCTGAAAAAGCTGATTATACTAAGGGCAAATAAAAAGCCGAGACCCATTCCGATTCCGTCAAACATGGACGGCACAAATTTGTTTTTGCTTGCAAACATTTCAGCCCGTGCGAGAATAGATGCAAAGGCTACAATCAATTGAATGTAAAGCCCCAACTGTTTGTACGCCTCAGGCGCAAAGGCTGCCATGGACATATCGGTAACGGTTACCCATCCTGAAATAACGAGCATGAAGATCGGCAGCCGCACACGGGGATGGATAACGTTTCTCATTAAAGAGATGGTGATATTTACCATTACCTGTACAAAAAGGACTGCAACGCCCATTAATACGCCGTTTCTCAGATTATTGGTGACGGCAATAGAGGGGCAGAGGCTCAGGGCGAGCTTGAAGATCGTATTCTCTTTCAGAATGCCGTTCTTAATCAGGTCAAGGTAACTAACTGTGCCTGTCTGTGACACTGCCTTCTCCTTCTTTCTGCAAAGTTTTCTTCAGGAATTCCACGCCGTTCCTCACCGCATCTTCGGCTACCGCCCTGCTTGAAATAGTTGCTCCTGAAATCGCCTGGATATATTCGTTAGTCTCCGTCCTGAGCACTTTCAAATGCCCGGCATCCTTTCCTGCAAAACGGTTTTTGAAGCCGTCCGTTTCGATCTCATCTCCTAATCCGGGCGTCTCTGCGTGGCCGAGGATGTTTATCTTCAGCACCCTGAAATCCTTGTCCACGGCGATCAAGGTATTAATATAACTTGAATAACCTTTTCCATAGGATTGTATGAGATAACCGATAACGGCGCCCCCTTTCTTTGCGGCATAATATTCTCCATGCTTTTCATGGACCGACCAGTCTCCGAGTTTTTCGATCCTGTCGGCCTCGGGCATGAGCTTTTTCAGCGCCTGTTCCTTTTCTGCAACGGCATTCCTGTACATTACGGGAGACGTTTTTGCATAAACAACGGCAAGGATAAGTCCGCCAATCAGGTAGACGATGACAAGGTTCAGTGTTATTTTAAATATCTCTTTAGGCGTCATTTCTTGTCCCGGTTTTTTTGTGCGCCGAACACCCTGCTTTTAAAACCCCTGTCGATCAACGGGGAAAAACAGTTCATAATAAGAATAGCGAACATTACACCTTCGGGATATCCGCCTTTAAGACGTATCAGCATCGTTAAAAAACCGCAGCCGATTCCGAAGACTATCTGACCGCTTTTCATCGAAGGGCTCGTCACATAATCGGTTGCCATAAAGAAGGCGCCGAGGAGCAATCCGCCGCCTAATACATGCAACAGAGGATCGCCGGTAAAGACGCCTTCCGTGCCCCCGAAGATCCAGGCGATCAAAGCCGCGGTTCCTATAAAAGACAAGGGTATATGCCATGTGATATATCTTCTGAAAAATAAAAAGGCGGCGCCTATAATCAATGCAATGCCTGAAGTCTCGCCTATACAGCCTGCGCGGTTTCCGGCAAGGAGCTGCCAGTAGAGGTGGAGCTTGTCACCGAAGATTTCTATTAACCTTGCCTGTCCCTGTTCCTTTAATATTCCGAGTGGGGTTGCCGTAGTGAGAGCGTCCATACCGATAAAGGCTGCCGTAGGCGCAGTCCAGACCGTCATGAGTTTGGGAAATGAGACAAGCAGAAAGGCCCTGGCGATCAATGCGGGATTAAATATGTTATAGCCGAGACCTCCGAAAAGCTGTTTTGTGACGACGATTGCAACAAAAGAACCTATGATCGGGATATAAAAGGGCACTGAGGGCGGCAGGTTTATGCCGAGCAGAAGACCCGTCAAAAAGGAGCTGCCGTCATTAAGAGTAATCCTTTTCTTCAAGCCCTTCTGATAGATATATTCCGAAAGCAGGGCGGATATTATGCAAAGCAGTACGGTAAAGACCGCCCTTGGTCCGAAATAGTATGCTCCGGTAAGCATGGCCGGGAGCAGCGAGGCCGACACGCTCCACATGATCCGTGCAGTGGACTCCTCACTCTTGAGGTGAGGACTCGTCGATATAATTAAAGGGCCATGTTGTTTGGTTTCCGCCACTATAACTCCAGGGTTCGAGGGTCCCAGGCTTCAAGGGTACCGGAATATATGGATTTAAGGTTTCGTGTGAGTTTTTCACTTGACCCCTTGTAACCTTGCATCCTTGGACCCTTTATATCCCTCATGGTTTTACCTGTGATTTTGCGAGTCTTACCAACTGCACTATAGGTCTTTTTGAGGGGCAGACATAGGTGCAGCACCCGCATTCAAAGCAGTCAAAGAGATTGTATTCCTTTGCGCCCTCATAAAAACCTTTTTCCGCATAAACGCTCAGCATCGAGGGCATAAGGCCCATCGGACACGCGTCTATGCATCGTCCGCAGCGTATGCACGGTCCGAAGCTTTCGGCATGGGCTATCTCTCTTTCGGTAAGGGCGACAATCCCGGACGTGCCCTTTGTGACCGGTATATCCAGCGAAGATATAGCAAACCCCATCATGGGACCGCCGGAGAGGACTTTGACGCTTTCCTCTTTGAGACCGCCGCATTCCCCGATAAGATGTGATATGAGAGTTCCTGTCTTGACGAACAGGTTCTTAGGTTCGTTAACGCCCTCGCCTGATACTGTCACAACACGGTCAATAAGGGGTTTCCCATATCTCACCGCCTCAAAAATTGCATAGGCCGTCCCTGTATTTTGAACGACGACCTTTACATCCATAGGAAGCGCTCTCGGGGGGACCTCTCTGCCTGTGACGGCTTTAATGAGCATCTTTTCGGCGCCTTGCGGGTATCTTGTATGAAGCGGACGGATTTCAATGCCATCAAGCCCCGACGCCGCTTCTTTCATCGATTTGATTGCGGCAGGCTTGTTGTCTTCAATGCCGACAAAACCTTTATTGACTCCTAAAACCTTCATCAGTATCCTGAGTCCTTCAAGTATCTCCTTGGGGTGTTCGATCATCAACCTGTAATCACCGGTGAGGTAAGGTTCGCATTCCGAGCCGTTGATTATCACGGTGTCTATAGGTTTTTCCTTTGGAGGAGAAAGTTTTACCACAGTCGGAAAGGCGGCGCCTCCCATGCCGACGATACCGGCATTTTTGATTTTCTCCTTCAGTTCCTCCGGGGAAAGGTTCATATAATCGGGATTATCTTTAAGTAAAGTCCATTCCTCCCTGCCGTCATTTTCTATGACAATGGATGTGACCATTCTTCCCATCGCGTTAGGGAATTCCCCGATCGAGATCACTTTACCGGAAACGGATGAATGCACGGGAGCGGATACAAAGCCGGTCGGCTCCCCTATCAGTTCGCCCTTTTTAACTTCCTGATTAACGGCTACAATCGGTTTGCAAGGCGCCCCCAGATGCTGGCTCAGGGGAATGACAACACGCCGGGGTTGTTTTGTTTCAGCAACAGGTTTGTCTGCCGACAGCGCTTTTTTATCAGGGGGATGAATTCCGCCTTTAAAGAATGAAAAACCCATACATTCTCTCCAAGTTCATTAAAAACTGCCGATTTTGTTTGAGATGCTGAGAATGTCAAGCAGAACATGGTCCGGCATCAAAAAATCAGCGGTATAAAGTGATACTGAAATAAATTCAGTATATATAACGAATGCTTTTCAACAAATAAAAAAAGTCTCTATTTAATACCATAGACCAGCCGGTAAAATCAAGGTAAAGCTGAAGTTTTACTATTCTTTATCGTTGAGGCTTTTTAATACGATATCTTTTAATGCCTCAATAAAAATAGGATGTGTGTTCAGTGACTCCGTACGCTTCATTCGGACCCCCAGCGCTCCGGCAAGATTCTTGTAGAGGATATCTATCTCGTAGAGGGTTTCGATATGGTCCGATACAAAGCTTATCGGGACCATCAGTATATTTTTAACGCCTTCTTTTGCAAGCTCCTGAATTTTATCTTTAGTAGAAGGCGCAAGCCATTTTACCGGTCCGCTTTTAGACTGGTAGCTCAGGCGCCATTTAATATTCAATCTTTTCGTAATCTCCTGAATTGTCCCCATGGTTTGATCAACATACGGGTCTCCCTGAGTAATAATTTTTTGGGGTAGACTGTGTGCGCTGAAGAGGACGTGGATGTCGTTAAAGGATGAAGGATGAGGGATGAGAGATGAAATATTGAATGATTCGATCCCTTTCTTAATCACATCAACAAGCGCTTCTATATATAACGGATGGTCGTGCCAGGATTCGATGTTGACGGTCTTCATATTATATTGAGAAGCAACTTCGTTGAATTTTGAAAAAGATGAGCCGGAGGTTGCGATAGAATACTGAGGGTAAAGACTCAGGGCGATTACTTTTTTTATGCCGTCCTTTTGCATTTGAAGAACTGCATCCTCAATAAACGGGCGCCAGTAACGCATACCCGTGTAAACCCTGAAAGACATTGACCCGGAGAACTCACGATTTTTGTCTCCAGGTCCGTTTAGTAGTTCCTCAAGCGCTTTTGCCTGTGCCTTTGTAATCTCAAGTATCGGGGATTTACCGCCGATCAATTTGTAATACTGTTCGGTTTTTTTCGACCTTGTTGTCGAGATCAGCCATGCCAAAGGCTGCTGCATAAAAGAAGGTCCGAGCCGGATGATCTGCCTGTCTGAAAACAGGTTATAAAGAAACGGCTTTACCGCCTGAATGGAATCGGGACCGCCGAGATTCAGAAGGATGACCCCTATGGTTTTGTTTTTCATCCGCGCATTATATGTGATAATTTGTATTTCCGTCAGCGGGCGTCCGTGCTTTTTCGGCCATACGCATGCACTGCTTCTACCAGGGCAATAACATTTTCAACAGGCGTCTGCGGCAGTATGCCGTGCCCTAAATTGAAGATATAGCCT
>JBAZWR010000075.1:10101-13285 GCA_041660325.1 Thermodesulfovibrionales bacterium
CACAGGAGCTCCTTGGCCCTTTCTTCGAGTTTTTCCACGGGAAGAAAAAGCGCGCACGGATCGAGATTGCCCTGGATAACCATCTTCTTGCCGAGCTTCTTGATCGCGTCGGCAAGGTCTATCCTCCAGTCGACGCCTATGACGTCGGCCCCGCATTTTTTGACTTCTTTGAGGATGCCGGCGCAGTTATTCGCAAAATAGATCACAGGGACGCCTTTCTTTTTAAGCTCGGAGATGATCTTCCTGACATAAGGAAGCGCAAACGACTTATAGTCCGCCGGCGCAAGAACGCCTGCCCAGGAATCGAATAGCTGGACTGCCTGCGCCCCGGCTTTTATCTGGGCGGAGAGGTAAGAGGTCACCATATCCGACAGTTTCTCCATGAGGTAGCGGAAGGCGACGCTGTTTTGAAACATCATCTTCTTTGTGTGCATAAAATTTTTCGACGTCCCCCCCTCTATCATGTATGTAGCCAAAGTGAACGGAGAGCCTGAAAAACCGATCAGGGGCACTTTGTTCTCAAGTTCTTTCCTCAGTATCTTTATCGTTTCGAAAACAAAAGGCAGTTCGTCTTCGATATCGGGTATCAACAGCCTGTCGACCGCTGCTTTGCTCCTTACAGGTTCGGTCAGCACGGGGCCTTCTTTTTCCGAGAATTCAAGGTGCATGCCCATCGGTTCAACAGGGATGAGGATATCGGAAAAAAGGATGGCGGCGTCCACGCCAAGGATATCTACAGGCTGAAGCGTTACCTCGGCTGCAAATTTCGGGTTTTTACAAAGGGTCAAAAAATCTATATGAGACCGCACGGCCTGATACTGCGGAAGATACCGGCCGGCCTGACGCATAAACCATACCGGCGTATAATCAACTTTTTCCCCGCGACATGCTCTTAAAAACGTATCGTTCATGACTCCCTCCTTATAACACGGATTAGCGCTGATATTTGCGCGGTTTGTATTGGCAGAACGGTTCCTCATTCAGATAGTCTCCGCTGACGGCGTATGCCCTTGCCCTGCAGCCGCCGCATACGTGGACATATTCACACGAGCCGCATTTGCCCTTGTATTTTTTGAAATCCCGCAATTCTTTGAATAACTCCGAGTTCTCCCATATGTCCTTAAATGATTGCGTCCTGATATTCCCTGCCGGTTTCGGGAAATAGCTGCAAGGCAGCACATTTCCATCCACGTCAATCAGCGCGATGAGTTGACCTGCAATGCATCCCTTTGAACCTCCGGTGGAAAATTTCAGGGTCCTGCGCTCAAATCCGCTTCCTTCTTCTTTTGATTTTTGAAGAACGATCCTGTAATAATGCGGTGCGCAGGTCGGTCTTACCAGAAGGTCTTTTTCGTCTTTTTCCATCTGATAGTGCCATTCGAGAATCTTTTCATAATCTTCTTTTGTGATGAGTTCATTCAGGATGTCCTCGCCCCTGCCGGTAGGCACGATCATGAAGAGATACCATGCGGTTGCGCCGAGTTCTTTTGCCAGACGATATACTTTGGGGATCTCCTTCTGGTTCCTTTTTGTGAAAGAGGAGTTAATGAGAAATTCGATCCCGTATCGCTTAAATAATCTCGCGGCGTTTATTGTTCCCGTGAAGGCGCCTTTCTGGCTTCTGAAGTCGTCATGGACTGCTTCATCAGAGCCGTCGAGGCTTAGAGAGACCATTCTGATACCCGACTCCTTTATCTTTTTGCAGGTCTCATCAGTTACGAGTGTGCCGTTTGTTGCCAGACACATCCGCAACCCTTTGCCTGTCCCATACCCTGCGATCTCGAAGACGTCCTTACGCATAAGGGGTTCTCCGCCGGAAAGCACTATAACAGGCTTTGCATAGCCGGCGATATCATCGATGATCCTGAATGCCTCTTCCAGCGGAAGATCAGGATGTGTTTTGGCTTCAAGCTCTGAAGAGGACCTGCAGTGAATGCATTTCAGGTTGCATCTCCTCGTAATCTCCCAGGCTATCCATTTAGGTATAAATTCCATGTATTCTCCTGTTCTCAATTTTTATTTGATAATATAGTTCTTTCCCAGACATATTCCTCTATCGCTTTCAGGAGCGGCACGAAAGTCGACGGGTCAAGGGCGGAAACAGTTACCGCATTGTACCGCATCGCCAGATTCAGGGCTTCTTCATGATTCATCCTGTCTATTTTGTTGAAGACAAGGATCCTGGGTTTTTCCATAATGTCGAGTTGTCGCAGGATGTTTTCTACGGACTCGATGTGCCGTTCATATAGCGGGTTGGATATGTCAACAATATGCAGCAATAAATTCGCGTCCTCAAGCTCTTCAAGGGTCGCCTTGAATGCCGCAAAAAGGTCCTTCGGAAGATCGCGTATAAAACCCACGGTATCGGTAATGATCACGTCCCTTTCGTGCGGGAAACGCAGCCGCCTGCTTGCGGTATCAAGAGTTGCGAACAGTTTGTCTTCGACAAAGACGACGCTCTTTGTCAGAGAATTCAGGAGGGTGGACTTCCCGGCATTGGTATAACCGATGATCGAGATAATGGGAAGCCCTGTTTCAATCCTTTTCTGTTTCCGCTGCATTCTTGCTTCGCTCAGGGCTTTAAGTTCTTTTTCAAGGAGAGTTATCTTGTCCCTTACGCGTCTTCTGTCGATCTCGAGTTTCATTTCACCGGGACCTCTTCCGCCGATACCTCCCATAAGACGGGACATGGCGGTCCCTTTACCCATTAACCTCGGCAGACGGTATTTCAACTGCGCCAGTTCGACCTGGACCTTCCCGTCCCTGCTATGGGCGCGTCCGGCAAAAATATCCAGTATTAATTGAGACCGGTCGATTACCTTAATCTCCGTCAAATCGCTGATCGCCTTGATTTGGGAAGGGCCTAATTCCTGATCGAATATCAGCAGTGTTGCGCCTTTATTCAGTGCGTTGATAATTAACTCTCTCAGTTTGCCCTCGCCCATCAGATATCTCGGATTTACGCCCTTAGGTCTCTGTATGACCGAATCAAGCACAAGTATGTCGCTTGACCGCGCAAGCTCTTTCAGTTCCTCTACGGAGTCTTCCTGGTCATATTTCGGTTTTGTCGATACGCTGACGAGTATCGCCCGTTCCCGTTTTTCATCAGGGCTGAAAACCCTGTTTCTCTGCATCTCTTCTTCAAGGGCCTCTATGAATTCCCGGAAATCGAGTTCAAGGGTAT
>JBAZWR010000076.1:0-13209 GCA_041660325.1 Thermodesulfovibrionales bacterium
GCTTCAGCCTTCCGAATGTCTCAGGCAGTTTTTTTTTGAAAAAATGCTCCACGATCAAAAGACCGTTATCACTCAAAAGCTCCTTTTCATCGATCATGGGCATTACTTTTTCAATCTCATCAGACTGATAGGGAGGATCGATAAAAAATATATCATATAGATTATTTTTGGCGGACGCCTTGGCAATGAACTCGGCGGCATTGCCTCTTATTACAACCGCCCTGTCCCGAAAGCCGAATTTATCCATGTTTTTACTTATGGTATCCGCCCTGAGTTTATCCGGTTCCACGAAAATCGCGCTTCCTGCACCCCTTGAGAGCGCCTCAAGACCCACAGTCCCGGTCCCGGCATAGAGGTCGACAAAACCGGCCCCGTCTATCCTGCTTCTTATTATGTCGAACAAAGCTTCCCTAACTTTGGAAGAGGTCGGCCTGAGTCGTTCCCCGTCCGACGTCTTTTTCAGAAGCCTCTGCGTCGCCGTCGGCCTCCCCTTTGCAGTCCCTCCGGATATTCTCATTTGAATATATCTTACTACAAGATACGCGAGCCTGCAACAAAGTGCATTACTTTAAATCATTATTATTTAAACCAAACGTTGCAAAACAGATTTTCAATGTGAAAGACTGATATGATAAAAAAGCTTTTAGGTTCTCCTCGGCGAATCCGCCTGAGTGCGGACGACTCCTTAATGCACTATTATCACTGTTTGATATACATCTATCTGAAAGGTACTTTAGGTTTAAAGTGCCGTCAGGTATATATGGATTATCTTTTGTCGCGTTCTAAATGTTTTTTATCATATCTGTCTTTCATTTTATGCAACTGGTGGGGAAATTGAGTGATTCTTAGTATAATATTGATATGGCATTCACGATTGCATTAGCGGGCAAAGGCGGGACCGGCAAGACTACCATTGCAGGTCTTGCCGTACGATATATCCTTGAAAAAAAGAAAAAGCACGTCCTTGCCGTGGATGCGGATTCAAACAATTGTCTAAACGAAGCGCTGGGAGTAGACGTCCATGCAACCATCGGCAAATTGAGGGAAGATTCGCTTCAGATAATCAGAAGCGGCGCTGAAAGACCCGGGGGCATGTCTATGGAGCAGCTTTTTGATTATCAGGTCCAGCAGTCGCTTATTGAATCAAAAGGGTTTGATCTCCTGGTGATGGGAAGGCCCGAAGGACCCGGTTGCTACTGTGCGGCCAATAATATCATAAGGAAATATACCGACAAACTGTCGGAAACCTATCCCTATGTCATCATAGACAACGAAGCCGGGATGGAGCATCTTAGCAGGAGAACAACGCACAGGGTAAATCTCCTGCTTATTGTGAGCGACCCCTCCGTCAAAGGCATTCATACGGCAAAGAGGATTCATGATCTTGTTGACGAACTCCGGCTTGAGATAGACAGGAGCATTCTGATCATTAACAGGGTATCAGAAGAAGATGGTAAAGGCTTAATAAATCTCGCCGGGGAACAGGGACTTATCGTTGCAGGTTTAGCGCCGCAGGATGAAGCTATATTCCATCTCGATCTGCAAGGGAAATCGGTATTTCAATTGCCGGATGATTCAATAGCATTAAAGGCCGTCTTCAATATATTCGATTCTGTAAACATACCTTAACTCACCGGTTGCAAAAACTTATTACAAACGGCAGGGCTGATACGATGAAAAGGTCTTGTAGTGACACCTTAATGTACTTTGATACTGCGCTCCGACCTTTTTCTGAAAGACATAGCAGGGTGGATCTGCATTTATGTGTTCGGAATATAGGCCTTTGTCGCATTAGAAGACTTTTCATCGTGTCTGCCCTGCCGTTTGTGCAGCGTTTAGGTTAAGATAGTAATTTTTTCATCTTCTATTTGACAGTACTTTTGTTGTTAGATAGAATATCTTCATGAGCATAATAAATCGGAAAACAGTAGTCTCAATCCTGATCTGCCTGTTTTTTCTTCTCGCATGTGATGAAAAACCGAAAAATCCCGTAGCCGAATATGGCGATGCGCTTGTTAATTCATACAAAAGAAGTCAGCAGGCCGCAGAAGAAGCAAACCTTGATGCACTTAAAAAAGCCGTTCAGTTATATTATGCATCCAATGAAAGATTTCCCAAAAACCTTAATGAAGCAAAAGAGTTTATCAGCCCCGATATGGACCTTTCAAAGTATGATTATAGCCCCGACACCGGAACGGTTTCGCTTAAGAAATAAACCCGTCAATTTCATTTTAGGGTTCATTGACAAATTTCTATGAAAATGAATATTATATTAGTTCTGAATTGTATATTTCGTCGAAATCAATACGATTCAATTTCGGGCGGATAGCTCAGTTGGGAGAGCACAGCCCTTACAAGGCTGGGGTCACAGGTTCAAGCCCTGTTCCGCCTACCATTTGATTCTGCAAGGGTAGTAGTTTATACCTTTTAGACCTTCCCGACCGAAAGTCGGGAAAATCGCACAGGTTTTAGTCTTATTGCTCTTTTTTTACGTGGGGGCGGTAGTTCAGTTGGTTAGAACGCTGGCCTGTCAAGCCAGAGGTCGCGGGTTCAAGTCCCGTCCGCCCCGCCATTCATTTTATTTGCTCTATACCGAGATCTTTACAAATCTTGCGTGCGAGATGATTGTCGATTTCAGTATGTCTTGGAACGGAAGATCTTTTGTTTTGACCGGGGTTCCACCATCTTACCTCAGATAATATTGATCCCGTATAATCCGGGACCTTATTTCTTTGCCGACTTTGATTATTTCCTTTTTCTTATCTCCTTTAGAGTTATTTGTGATAAAATTATCCAATGTCTGTAACCATCATAAAAGCATCGGGCCGGCCGGAGGAATTCAATATTCAAAAGCTTATAGACTCTCTCATCCGTTCAGGCGCTACCGAAGATGTTGCCATGGAAATTGCGCAAAAAGTGGAGAGACTGATTACCCCTGCCACTCATACAAAGCACATTTTCAAAACCGCCAAAAGACTTCTTCGACAGTACAGCCGGGTTTCGGACATGAGATACTCCATTAAAAAAGCCATCTACTCGCTCGGCCCTGCAGGATACCAGTTTGAGAAATATTTTGCCTCCATTCTTAAAGCATATGGGTATTCAACGGAGGTAAACAGGATTATCCGGGGACATTGCGTTAACCATGAAGTGGATATTTTTGCGCGTAAAGACAAGCAATGCTGCGTCATAGAGTGTAAATATCATAGCAACAGCGGTAATTCTACGGACGTTAAAACAGCTCTTTATATCCATTCGAGGTTTGCCGACATAAAGAAAGCCTTTAATTCAGAGCCTGAAAATAATATTGTGATATACCAGGGTTGGCTTGTGACAAACACCCGGTGCTCGTCTGACGCCATAAAATATGCGGAATGTGTCGGTCTAAGGATCGTTAGCTGGAAATATCCGGTCAAGGAAAGCTTAGAAAGGATGATCGAAAATGAAAGGCTTTATCCCGTAACTATTCTTTCTTCCATTAACAGGACTTCGCTTGAGGTCCTCTTCAGGAATAACATCATTCTTGCAAAAGAAATTGCCGATATGGATGAAGATACCTTTATGAAAAGAAGCGGCCTTGAACCAAATACTGCAAGAGTTTTAAAAAAAGAAGCGGATGGTATCTGCTTCCACCCGTAGCAATGAGCGCAAATATTTTATCCTCAGTTCAATCAGAAATATTTGTGTATAATCCGGGTTAGGAGGGTAAAAAATGCCGGAAGATAATACGCTTTATGGAAATATTGATAAAAACGCCCGCATATGGGGAATGTTATGTCACCTAACGGCTTTACTGGGGATAATCGGAATACCTTTAGGGCATCTTTTCGGTCCTTTGACTGTATGGTTATTGAAAAGAAACTCTTATCCTTTTGTTAGAGAACAGGGAATAGAATCCATGAATTTCCAGCTTTCGATGACACTCTACATTGCTTTGGCAGCGGCGTTTCTGTATTTTACAAAACTTGGTCTTGGTATGATCCTGATTTTAATTATGGCGCCTGTTAACGCCCTGCTCGTTATAATTGCATCCGTGAGAGCCTATAACGGGGAGACTTACGCTTATCCTTTAAAAATACGATTCATTAAATAAGCCATTTTCTTTCATTTCTTTTTATGTTTCATCAGCCGTTCGTATTTCTCGGCGCCGATACATTCTTTTGCGGCAGGACACCATTCAATGCAGGTCGGCTTCATGTCGCGCGTTATTGTACGCTTGCAGGATTTGCAGACAATCTCGGCTTCATCAGACCATATCTCATTAACGCTATCGCACCAGAAACATTTTATATCTTCCGGATAGGGCGCCTTGATCTCTCTGCTTCCGGGACAGGTTTCCTTAAACATAATCCGCTACTGAATATCAGCTTTAAGGGTAAGGTTGATGACAGGCCGTTTGGGGTCATTGGAATGGACGGTAATGCCTTTGGAGATGAATCCTTTCCTGCCTGCCGTTTCAAATTTTGTATTGATCTTGCCCTTTTCTCCGGGCTTCAGACGGCTCGAACTGGCCATCACCGCCGTGCATCCTCAGGAGGGAATTACTTTATTTATCTCCAGGTCTTCGGTGCCTTCATTACGGAAGTCAAAGGAAAACTCCAACGAACTGTTTTTCTCGATCATTCCAAAATCATGCTGCTCCTTGTCAAACACAATCGAAGGTTGCGCAAATGCAATTGCAGGTAAAAGAAGCATAAAGGCGACTAAGATTATCTTTTTCATATTAATATAATACAACATCCCGGCAAAAAATGAATACTGAGCAGGATGTTAAATTGGAAAGTCGTTGATTGATAAAACTAATGCAAACGATTTAAAATTATTACTTCATTATTTGGTGTGGTCTCCGTGGTTAATTCTTTACAATACGCATTATTTGACAAGGAGGATAGATGGGGTTTTTTGACAAGCTCAAGGAAAAGCTCGTAAAGACAAGACAGAGTTTTATGGAAAAAGTTGAGACCATATTCACCGGCAGGAAAATAGATGACGCAACTTTAGAGGAACTTGAAGAGACGTTGATTATTTCCGATGTCGGGACAAGGGCATCATCGGAGATCATGGCGGCAATCCGTGAAAAAGCAAAAAAGGGCGAGGTCAACGACGTCGATTCCGTAAAGTCGTTGTTGAAAAGCGAGATGACGGCTTTGCTGGGAGATCCGCAGCCTATCATGGTAAATAGCGGGAAACCCTTTGTTATTCTTGCTATCGGAGTGAACGGCGCAGGTAAAACAACTACCATCGGCAAGCTTGCAAGCAGGTTCCGTTCTAAAGGTCTTTCGGTGTTGCTGGCTGCCGGGGATACCTTCAGGGCTGCCGGAATCGAACAGCTCGAAATATGGGCAAACCGGGCGGGCACACAGTTCGTAAAACATCAGCCGGGTTCCGATCCTGCGGCAGTGGCATATGATGCAGTTATTGCGGCAAAAAGCAGGAATATAGGCGTCGTTATCATAGACACTGCCGGACGTTTGCATACGAAAAGTAACCTTATGGAGGAATTGAAAAAGGTAAGGCGGTCCATCCAGAAAGCAATGCCCGAAGCTCCTCATGAAACCCTTTTGGTTGTGGACGGCACAACCGGGCAAAACGCCCTCCGTCAGGCGGACATGTTCAATAAAGCGGCGGAAGTTACGGGAATAGCCTTAACCAAACTTGACGGTACGGCAAAAGGCGGCATTATATTTGCGATAAAAAAAGACCTTGGAATCCCCGTCAAATTAATCGGCGTGGGTGAGGGGATAGAAGACCTCAGGGATTTTGATCCGAAAGAGTTTGTAGAGGCGCTTTTTTCATAAATTCCATCCATATAGGCAGCGCTGCCTGTGCGCCTGTCTCTCTAGGACCTATCGGTTTATGGTTGTCCCTGCCCACCCAAACGCCGACAACAAGCCTGTCGTCAAACCCGATAAACCAGGCGTCCGTATAATCATTTGTTGTTCCCGTTTTTCCATAAACGGGCCGTTTTAATTCCTTTGCCTTTACGGCAGTGCCTTCATCAACAACGGCCTTAAGAAGGATTTTAATTTGCCCGGTATCCTCCTCAGAAAGCATCTCTTCGAACACAGGCCGTATTTCTTCGACAACTATGCCGTCTCTGTTTAGTATCCTCTCATAGAAAACAGGTCTTGGCCTGGAACCTGAAGCAAAGGTCGAGTAAGCTGAAACCATGTCCATCAGGGTCACATCGGAAGCTCCGATAGCAATAGGCAGATAAGGCTGGAGCTTGCTTCTTATCCCAAGCCGTTGCGCCATTTCAATAACATTTTCCACTCCTACGCTTGCCGCAAGCCGGATGGTTGCGCAATTCAGAGACCTTGCGAGGGCTGTTTTCAAAGAAACGTTTCCGTAATACCTGCCGTCGTAATTCTTCGGCCTCCATCTCTGTCCGGCTTTAGCGCCCGGGAATGATATGGGTGAATCGTTGATATACGAGTCCGCCGTCATACCGTTCTCGATTGCGGTAATATACACAAACGGTTTAAAAGCCGAACCCGGCTGTCTGAGGGCCTGCGTAGCCCTGTTGTACTGGTTCTTCCAGAAGTCGGCCCCTCCGACCATTGCCTTTATATGGCCTGTTCTTATGTCTATTGCAATCAGCGCGGCCTCCAATGGGGGTGCATCCCTTTTCTCCAGAGCTGAGATGCCGTTTCTGACTGCTTCTTCGGCAATCTGCTGCATTCTCGAATCGATCGTCGACATGATTTTAAAGCCCGAGGTATAGAGTTCATTCCCTAATCTTGATTCGAGCTGCTGTCTAAGGGTTTCTATAAAATATGGCGCATCGTATTTTCTTAAATGTGGAATTGACGGCATTGGCGCATTTTCCGCTGCCCTGTATTGTGCTTCAGTAATGAAATTGTTATCATTCATTTGCTTTAGTACAAATGCCCTCCTGTCCTTTGCCTTGTCAGGGTTCTTAAAAGGGGAATATACTGACGGCGCCTTAGGCATTGATGCAAGAAGGGCTGCTTCAGCTATGGTAAGGTCTTTTGCCGGTTTTCCGAAATATGTTTCCGAGGCGGCTTCGATTCCGTATGCCCTTGTGCCGAAATATGCCTGATTGAGATACATGCCGAGTATTTCATCTTTTGTATAACGCTGCTCGATCTTTATGGAAAGGGCTGCTTCCTTCAATTTCCTTTGAAGGCTTTTTTCCGGTTTTAAAAAGAGCATCCTCGCAAGTTGCTGGGTGATGGTGCTTCCGCCTTCCACAACACTACCCGCCTTTATGTCATGCCACATGGCGCGTGCTATCCCTATAATATCCACTCCGGGATGGGTATAGAACCTCACATCTTCAACAGAGACAAAGGCTTTCTTTAAATGGTCGGGTATCTGATAACAAGGGATAAAAGTCCTTCTCTCAACATACAGCTCTGCAAGGACTTTGCCGTCGCTTGAATAGACTCGTGAAGACTCAAGCGGCGCATACTCCTCAAGGAGTTTGATGTTAGGAAGGTCGGATAGTGTCCAATATAGAAAGCCGCCTGCAAAGCCTAAAAATGCGGAAATAATGATAAATGATAAGATTACTCTTTTGGGCATTTACTTTAATTATATCCTTAAAGAGGCAATTCACCGCAAAGACCTTTGAGAAAACCGTAGTTAGTCTTGCACATCGGCAACTTATTTTGCTCCACTCCCGATTACCCGTATCAAATTATTTATGTAGCCCTTAATTTTTTCTTTTTGAGCCGGCTGAAGTTCCTGGAATGGTTTCAGTGAGAGTTTCCGTGATGTCGGTTTCAGAATTCTGTAGCCTTCTTCAGACCAAATGACCCCGATTCCGCCGACCGGTATCTGTCGGACTTTTTCCTGAATATTTTTTTCCAGGTCTTCAAACTTTACTATTTCGACCGTTACCAGATCAGGATACAGGTTATATATTTCTTCAAAAGACATGCCGCTCTTTGCCTGGGTCTGGAGTTCGGAGGCAAGCACTATCTTCGTGTATTTATTCTCTTCGTCATATTGGACCATCAACTCTTCAATGACATCCTCCGTAGGAAGATCCGTTAATTTTGCATTAATAAAGGCAAAAATGGTCATATATCTGTAAAGAAAATCCGCCTGGTCTCCGTCGAATTTATATTTCTCGACTATACCCTTGTGTTCATTCATGTCAGGCGTTATATTCAGTTTTTTTGACTCTTCATAAAGCATCTTTTCATTTATTAAATCCTCCTGCGAGTTTCCATTCCTCCACAGGACTTCCCTGATTCCCAGTTTATTCAATACATAGGAAGAATTAAAGAGATGAGTTTCCCTCCACTGTAGTTCCTGTATCTTTCCCTGCAGAGTCTCCGTTTTCTTTTTTTCCTCTTCCAGTTCTTTTATCTTCTTCCGTAATTCTTCCGCCTTTTTCTTTTCCTCTTCCAGTTCTACAATCTTAGTTTCCAGCCCCTGTGCCTTATTTTTCTCTTCCTCCAGAGTTATTACCCTTGTTTGCAATGCTTCGGCCAGCTTTTTCTCTTCTTCCAGAGCCTTTATCCTTGCCTGCTGCGCCTCGGCCTTTTTCTTCTCTTCCTCAAGCTCCTTAACCCTGACCTGTAATTTTTCAGCCTTCCGTTTATCTTCCTCCAAAGTCTCTATCTTATCTTTCAGTCCATCCGCCCTTGTCTTTGCATCCTCCAATTCCTTTATCTTTAACTGCAATTCATTCGCCTTTTCTTTTATCTCCTCCAGGTCTTTCACCTTTACCTGAAGTTCTTGAGCCGTTTTCTTCGTTTCTTCCAGATCTTTTACTTTTTTCTGCAACTTCTCCGCTTTTTTCTTCTCCCCTTCCAGTTCCTTTACCTTCGCTTGTAATGCCTCCGCCTTTTTCTTTTCCTCTTCCAATCCCTTTATCTTTATGGAGAGTCCGTCGGCTTTTTTCTTCTCTTCTTCAAGTTCCTTTACTTTTTTCTGCAGGGCTTCGGATTTCTTTTTTATTCCTTCCAGCTCTTCCACTTTCCTATGTAATGCCCCGGCTTTCTCCTTTGCTTCATCGAGATCTTTCACCTTTACCTGCAGAGCCTCGGCTTTACGTTTCTCTTCATCCAGTTCCTTGACTTTCAGTTTTAATGCTTCCGCTTCTTTCCGGGTTTCCTCTAATTCTATCGCCTTTTTTTGAAGCTTTTTTGCCTTCTTTTTTATGTCCTCTAATTCCGATGCCCTGTTTTGTAATACCTTTGCCTTCTCTCTTATCGCTTCCAGGTCTTTTATCTTTTCCTGAAGCTCGTCCGTTTTCTTTTTCTCTAATTCCAGTTCCTTTACCTGTGCCTGCAAGTCCCCGGACTTCTTCTTTATTTCCTCCAGGTCCTTTATTTTTGCCTGAAGTTTCCCGGCTTTTTTCTTCTCCACTTCGAGCACTTTTATCTTAGCCTGTAATTCTTCAGCCTTTTGCTTCTCGTTTTCCAATTCTTTTATCTTTGACTGAAGCTCGTCAGCCTTCTTTTCCTCTTTCTCAAGCTCCTTAACTTTAGCCTGCAGCTCTTCGGATTTCTTTTTAACAGTCTCTAATTCCCCGGGCTTCTCCTCTAAATTTACGGCTTTCTTCCTGCCTTCTTCCATTTCCTTTATCTTTATCTGTAAAACCTCCGCCTTTTTCTTTTCCTCCTGAATCTGATCATTCATTTTGTCTTTGCCCACGGCAGCAGCCGAAGAGCTGCCTGCTTCGGCATGTGTTTTATTCAGAGCCTGTTCGGACTCCGCCTTTTTTATTGCCTCTATTTCCTGAAGTGCGTAAGCGGCAAAGGGACTTTCGGGAAACTGTTTTCTCAGGTCGGAGAGCACATTTCCGGCTTCCTTATATGACTTTAATTGCATTAATGATTTACCGAGCCAGAACATGACGGCGTCTCTTGCGGAACTGTCGGGGAAATCCTTAAGAAATGTCCTGAATTCCTCGACAGCCTTTTCCGGCTGATATGAAAGGTAATTTCCGTACCCTCTGTCGAACAGCTCCACGTCACGGGAGGCAGCGCTTACATATTCTGATGTCAGCAACACTATAGACAGCAAAACTGCAGCCGTTAGTTTCAATTCACTCTTACCGAAGATTTTTCCCATAATTTTTTGATCCATTCATTCATCAAATTTTCCCTCTTTTGCCCGAATATCCGCTTGGCTATGTCCTCTTTTACGGCTTCAAAAGTTTGAAAACTCTCACTGTTCTTTTTAATAACCTTCAATATATAGGCGCCTTCATTAACCCATACGGGATTGCTTATCTCACCCTCTTTCAGAGAAAAAGCCGTATTATCCAACTGGGGTATTAATATGCCCCTGACAAAGGAACCCAGGAACCCGCCCTGGCCCTTCAGCGGTTCGTCGGAATACTCATCTACAATTTGGTCAAAGTCTTCTCCGCGCCTCAGTAGAGACACTATTTTTAAAGTCTTACGCTTCAGATCGGTAATCTCGGTAATGGATGCGCCCTCTTTCAGCCTGATAAAAACGGCCTTTATCTCGATCTTTTCGGGAATATTTATATAATCCCTTTTCTTTACATTATAATAATCAATTTTTTCTTCTTCGGTAACTATAATTTTTGATTCAACTTCCATGCCGATAAGTTTCGAGACCATTATCTTTTCCTTCATTACTTTCCTGAATCCGTCTTCCTTCAAACCTTCCGCCGAAAGCATTCCCTTAAATTCTTCAGGAGACAGGTTATGCCGCTCTTTGAATTCCGCGATGGCCTGTTCGGTTTCTATATCGCCGGCTTCAATGCCCGTCTTTTTGGCTTCGTACAAAATGATTTTTTCATCAATCAAACTTCTCAGTATCTTTTCGTCAACCGCTTCTTTCTTTTCTATCTCCTCCATACTACCGACAAATTTCCGATATTCGGTATAGGTAATTATTTCGTCGCCGACAGTTGCAAGGACCCTGTCAACGGTAACGGCATATGCGGAATGTATGGCTATAATCAAAAACAAAAAACAAGAAAGCGGAACGATCGTTTTATATGGTAAATACGTTTTGAAAGACAGACATGATAAAAAAGCTTTTAGGTTCTCCTCGGCGAATCCGCCTGAGTGCGGACGACTCATTAATGCACTATTGGCGCTGTTTGATATGCATCTATCTAAAAGGCTCATCCGGTTGAAAGTGCCGTCAGGTGAATACGGACTATCTTTTGTCGCGTTTAATCCCGAAAGCTTTCGGGATTTATCATGTCTGTCTTTCAAATTATGACCTAATGGCTACTCTCATGGACTCAAGCGGCAGTTCCGAGTTTTTCCATCACCTTTTGCGCATCATTCCATGTAAGCCATTTGTCTTTGGGGTTCCTGATGAGATAGGCGGGATGAAATGTCGGCATAACGGAAATGCCTTTATAAGAAAAGAACTTGCCCCTCACCGCGGTTATTTTCAGCTTCATATCTCCGGTCAGGTTCATAGTAGCTACTCTCCCTAAGGACATGATAACTTCAGGTCTGATGATCTCTATTTGTCTTTCGATAAAAACCCTGCATGTTTCCGCTTCATCGGGTTCGGGATCGCGGTTTAAAGGCGGCCTGCATTTTACAATATTCGCAATATAAACGTCTTCCCTCTGAAACCCCATCTTGTTGATAAGTCGTGTGAGCACCATACCTGCATCGCCGACAAAGGGCCTGCCCTGCAAATCCTCTTCCGCGCCCGGCGCTTCGCCTATAAACATAAGCCTGGCAACCGGATTGCCCTCGCCAAAAACAATATTTTTCCTTTTCCCGGAAAGCTTGCACCGCTTACAATCTCCGATTTCCTCCCGCAGCAATTTCAAGGCAGGTTCTTTATCATTGCGGTCATTAGCAGCCGGACGCCGGTCATCGGTTTTTTTTTGTGACTTGTGACTAACGCCTGATAACTGTTTTGACCCCGGCTTAAGACTATTAACCGACGCCTTCAGATGTATCGGAAGCCTCTCAAAACCCAGAGCCTCGTAAAACTCCAGCGCATTCTTTATATTTTCTAATAAACCCATATTACTTTTTTCCGTTTGTCATTATTTACCTGCACATTGCAAAACAATTTCTTTGCATGAAAGGTAGATATGATAAAAAAGCTTTTAGGTTCTCCTCGGCGAATCCGCCTGAGTGCGGACGACTCCTTAATGCACTTTTATCACTGTTCGATCTGCATTTATCTAAAAGACACATTAGGTTAAATGTGCCGTCAGGTGAATATGGATTATTTTTTGTCGCGTTTAATCCCGAAAGCTTTCGGGATTTATCATGTCTGTCTTTCATTTTATGCACATAATCGTTTAGTTATCTTTCTCCCCATTTCAGTTTCGTCCTGATAATCTCAAAATAGTCCCGTTCACATGGGATATAAAGCCTTGCCCTGTATTGAGATTTTTTCACCTCGATAATATCGTTCTGTCTGAGAGAAAAACCCATTTGTCCGTCAAGGGTAAGGAAAACATCTTCGTTGAGCGATCTGAGCATGATTTCTATTTTTACATCATCCGGCAGCACAATGGGACGGTTCGTAAGGGTATGAGGACATATCGGCGCAAGGACTATGCTGTTTAAAGTGGGATAGAGTATGGGACCTCCGGCAGAAAGCGCATAAGCCGTAGAACCGGTAGGAGTGGAAACAATCAGACCGTCCGCCTTGAAGGTAGAAATATAGGTACTATTTACATAAGTTTCAAGGTCTATTATCCTGGCAAGAGCGCCTTTGTTTACGACAACATCATTCATGACTATGTATTCCGCGATGCACTCGCTATGCCGCAAAACACATGCATTCAGCATAATGCGTTCTTCTACCTGGCAATCATCAACAAGGACCCTGTCAAGGACTTCATACAGTTCATCCCTGGAAACGGCTGTGAGAAAGCCAAGCCCGCCTATATTTACGCCAAGGATGGGGATACCCTTTTCAGCCACAAGCCTTGCTACCCCGATCATGGTACCATCGCCGCCAAGGACTATTATCATATCGACCAATGAAGACATTTGCGATCTCGGCGTGCCTTCGATATTCATAACGGTTGCGTTCTCTGTGTCTACATAAACCTCGTGGCCCTTACTTTTCAGCCATGGTACAAGCTCTGTTAAGATATCAAGCGTTTCCCGCTTACCTGTTTTACCTATGATTCCAATCTTTTTCATCCAGACCCTCTATTGAAATTTCCCTTGTTTGTTCATCCCGGGTTTGCAGACCGACCTTAATGATATCTTTCCGCAATTCTCCCCGAGCCTTCTCGGCCCATTCAATGACCGCTAT
>JBAZWR010000077.1:0-13147 GCA_041660325.1 Thermodesulfovibrionales bacterium
TCTGTGATATCTTTGCCGGATCGATTACGTCGGCGAGAGCAAGTTTTGTCTTCAGTTCCTGTATGCGCCCTTCGAGAAAAGACTGCTGTTCCTTGGCGGCATGGTATTCGGCGTTCTCTGAAAGATCGCCGTGCGCCCTTGCCTCCGATATATTTTTTATGTTTTTAGGTCTTTCAACCTTCAAAAGCCTATCAAGTTCTTCCTGAAGTTTCAGATAGCCCGCGGGTGTTATCGGTAGTCTTTTTAACAAAATAGTTTCCTCCTTAAGGATGATCTATAATTTAACACTTTCGGAGCTATTTTTTCAAAAACAAAGGGAAAAGGTCTCTTGACTCTCTTTTCATAATGTCTTAGTCTACTTACATACCATTATTTACCGGAGGATAACATGCGTTTTTCGAGGATGCTTATACCGACTTTAAGGGAAGTGCCCGCCGATGCGGAGGCTGTGAGTCATATACTTATGCTGCGCGCCGGTTATGTGAGGCAGCTTGCGGCGGGCATCTACATATATCTGCCCCTCAGCCTCAGGGTCCTGGAAAAGATATATAAAATACTGCGCGAGGAGATGAACGCCCTCGAAGCGCAGGAAATATCCATGCCTGTGCTGCATCCTGCAGAGGTCTGGCAGGAGACCGGCAGGTGGGATGAGATAGGCGAAGAGATGTTCAGGCTGAAAGACCGGACGGGGCGTGACATGTGTCTCGGCATGACCCATGAGGAGATCATGACATGGCTTGCAGCGAGGGAGATACGTTCATACAGGGACCTTCCGCAAATATGGTACCAGATCGAGACCAAGCTCAGGGATGAAGCGAGGCCGAAGAGCGGGGTCCTCAGGACCAGAGAATTCATCATGAAGGACAGCTACAGTTTTGACGCCGATGAAGACGGGCTTGAAAAGAATTATCAGCGCCATGCCGAGGCTTATCATAAAATCTTCTCGAGATGCGGGCTGAAGTTTTATATGGTCCAATCAGACCCCGGCATGATGGGCGGGGCAACCTCCCATGAATTTATGGCGCCAAGCTCTGCGGGTGAAGACGACGTCGTCATCTGCAGTTCATGCGGATATGCCGCTAATGTAGAGCTTGCAAAATCGCATCCGCAAAAAACGGAAGTGATGGACTGGGAGTTTGAAGAGGTCCATACCCCTGAAAAACGCACTATTCAGGAGGTATCTAACTTCATGAAAATCAAGCCCGGGTATTTTATCAAAAGCATACTGGTCATAAGCGATGACGGCCCCGTGCTTGCCCTGGTAAGGGGAGACCAGGAGGCGCATGAAAAGAAATTGATAAGGATAATCGGCAAGCACAGACCGGCGCAGAAGACGGAAGTCAGGGAAATCCTCGGTATCGAAGCCGGTTTCATAGGACCGATGAATCATAAGATCAGGATAGTGGCGGACTCATGTCTGAAGGAAGGCGTCTATGTCTGCGGCGCAAACAAACCTCATTATCATATAAAGGGTATAAGACCCGAAAAGGATTTCTCCGCCGAATGGCATGATATACATCTTGCAAAAGACGGCGATGCATGTCCGAAATGCAAAGCGGCAATAAAAGTGGAACGTGTCATCGAGATCGGGAATATCTTCAAGCTGGGCACAAAATATTCCAAACCGTTGAAGGCATTCTATCTCGATGAAAAAGGGGAGGAAAAGTCCATAATCATGGGAAGCTACGGTATCGGCCCGGCAAGGATTGCGGCAGCGGCTATCGAGCAGAACCACGATAAGGACGGTATCATCTGGCCAAAGAGCATAGCCCCGTTTGATATTGAAATTCTGCCGCTGAATATCAATGATGCAAAGACCATGGAGATAGCGGAGAAATTCTATAGTGATCTAACGGAAAAGGGATTTGAGGTGTTGATGGACGACCGGGATGAAAGGGCGGGTGTTAAATTCAAGGATGCAGATCTGATCGGGATCCCGACCCAGCTTGTAATAGGTGAAAAGAACCTCAAAGACGGTCTTGTGGAGATAAAGGACAGAAGGACCAAAGAGGCGCTGAAGGTGAAGGTGGAGGAAGCGGTTGAAAAGGCGACGGGGTAACCCCGCAAGATGCTTAAAATGAAAGGTCCCGAAAGCTTTCGGGTCGGGAATGAAAAATACCTTGACAATATATGTATTTTCATCAATAATTTAATCCTGATAAACTTTATCTTTCGGGATAGATAACATGGAAGAGATGACTGCATTTGACAAAAGACGACATAGCCGCGACGATACAATCAACGCGGTCCAATATGTTTTAAACCGCTTGCATTCGGAAGAAATATTTGACGGTGTTATTGCGAATATAAGCGAATCCGGGGTATGTATTCTTACTACCGATCCTCTCAGCAAAGGACAGGACATAACAATAAAAAATAAAATTCCTGCAACTTCTCAAACGGCAACGGTGCGGTGGAGCACAAAATATCACGATCTTTATTACATGGCAGGATTAGAATTGATTTGATGTTCTATTAAGTTCCTAATATTTGTTTATCTCTTCCATCAGCGCATCTAATAGTTCTTCCTCTTTTAGCCTCTTTACTATCACTCCCTTTTTGAAAAGAATCCCTCTCCCTATACCTCCGGCAACGCCGAAGTCGGCTTCTCCGGCCTCACCGGGACCGTTCACGACGCATCCCATTACCGCAACGGTCAACGGTTTATTAATATTTTGTACTTTGCGTTCAACTTTTTTCACAAGACTTTTCAGGTCGATCTTTGTTCTGCCGCAGGTCGGGCAGGAGATTATGTTGACTCCTCTCTTTCTCATGCCGAGCGAACCGAGTATCGCGTAGGCAACCCTCACTTCTTCTTCCGGTCCCGCGGTGAGGGACACCCGTATCGTATCTCCGATGCCTTCGTGAAGCAGTATGCCGAGTCCGACGGAACTTTTTATGATTCCCTGTGACGGCGGGCCTGCTTCCGATATGCCGATATGGAGAGGATAGGAGTATTTTTTTGAAAACAGCCTGTAGGCCTCAACGGTTTTCAGAACGTCGGAAGCCTTAACGGACACCTTGATATCAGTGAAATTGAGGTCCTCAAGAATCCGGATATGCCTGCCGGCGCTTTCAACAAGTGCTTCCGGAACGGGATGGCCGTATTGTTCGAGCAGGTCTTTTTCGAGCGACCCTGCGTTTACGCCTATCCGTATAATAATCTCTTTCCCGGCTGCCGCATTAACCACTTCCCGTATTTTCCATTGTGCGCCGATATTCCCCGGATTTATCCTGAGACCGTCCACTCCTTGCCGTATCGCTTCAAGTGCAAGCCTCCAGTCGAAGTGGATATCGGCTATCATCGGGATTTTGGCCGATTTTTTTATTATGCCGAGCGCCTTTGCCGCATTCATGTCAGGGACTGCAAGCCTTATGATTTCGCAACCCTTGGATTCGAGGGATTTGATCTGTTTGATTGTTGATTTTACATCAGCCGTATCCGTCTTTGTCATGGACTGAACAGCCACCGGATTGCATCCGCCGACAGGCACGGCGCCTACATAAATGGTCTTTGTTTTTTTACGGTTTTTCATCTTTGCCGGCGCTCTCCTGTGCGGAAGGATTTTCCTTCTCTATCAATTTCTTTTGTCTGTATGCTTTGACGGCGGCCAGATGCTCTGCCGCTGAAACGGAAAAATGATGGGTGCCGTCGTTGTTTGACACAAAATAGATATAGGGCGCCTTTGCCGGATACAAGGCTGCCGTAATTGATTTTATACCCGGAGACGCAATAGGTCCGGGAGGAAGCCCCTTGATTACATATGTATTATAGGGGGTTTTTCTCTGCAGATCGTTGAATGTTATCTTTTCCCTGGAGCTTTTTACCCCATAGATCGACGTCGGGTCTGCCTGAAGGGGCATTTTTATCTTGAGCCTGTTGTGATAAACAGCCGATATTAAAGGCCGCTCTTCATCCGTCACAGCCTCTTTTTCGATGATCGACGCGAGAGTTAGTATCTCATTCTCCGAACGTCCGATCTCTTCAGCCCTTGCCTTCAGTTTGTCCGAATATTTCTCCCTCATCTTATTAATCATCATCCCGGCAGCCTCCTGCGGGTCCATCCCCTTGGGGATTTTATAGGTCTCGGGATAGAGATAGCCTTCAAAGGAAGGCGCGTTTATATTGAAGGATGCCAGTAAATCCTTATCGGTTGAAAGTTTAAGGAAGTCCTCCCGGCTGACGATGTTTTTTTCGGACAATTTTTCGGCGATCTCGCGCAAAGAATCACCTTCTACCACGGTCACTTCATATTCGATGATCTGCCCCTTCCTTAGTACCCTGAGCAGATCGAGCAGGTTCATGGAGCTGTATAGCGAGTAATATCCGGCCCTTATCTTTCTGTCTATGCCGGTCAGTCTCCCGATAACAAGAAACAGGGTTTTGTTGCGTAATACATTTTCTTCGGCAAAGACATCGGCAGCCTGTCTGAAGGTTGACCCCTTTGGTATCCGAATCTCTATGCTTTTATTGCCTATAGGAAGAGGGACAAAAAGTTGCACCGTCAGATAAAGCAGACAAAAAAGGAGTATACCTCCTGCGATGTAAGTGTTCTTTTTCTTCATATTCTTAGGATGACAAAATCAAAAGATATAGTCAAATTGCAGCACATAAAAAAGTAGGGGCAATTCTTGAATTGCCCCTACTATATATTGCATATGCGGGCTTATGCCGTGTCTTTTAGTACATTCCGCCCATTCCGCCGCCCGGAGGCATGGGGGCTTCAGATTTCTCTTCCGGTATATCGGTGATCATAACAGAGGTCGACAGCATCAAAGCTGCAACCGATGCCGCGTTCTGGAGGGCATACCTGGTGACCTTTGTCGGGTCAATGATGCCGACCTTTATCAGGTCTACATACTCTTCCTTGTCGGCATCGAAGCCATAGTTTGCCTCTTTTGAGTGCTTTATTTTTTCCACAACTACCGATCCTTCGAGGCCGGCATTGTTTACGATCTGCCTGATCGGCTCTTCAAGGGACCTCTTGATGATCTCAACTCCTATCTGCTCATCGTTTGAAAGCTTCATGTTTCTGAGTGCAGGCAGGCATCTCAGAAGCGCAACGCCTCCACCGGGGATGATCCCTTCTTCCACCGCGGCCCTTGTTGCGTTCAGGGCGTCCTCGACCCTTGCCTTTTTCTCCTTCATCTCGGTCTCGGTTGCCGCACCCACGTTGATTACTGCAACACCGCCAACGAGTTTGGCAAGTCTTTCCTGGAGTTTTTCACGGTCGTAATCGGAAGTTGTCTCGTCGATCTGGGCCTTTAGCTGCTTGACCCTTCCCTGGATCTTGGCAGGGTCTCCGGCGCCTTCAACTATCGTGGTATTCTCTTTATCAACGTTGATCTTCTTTGCCCTTCCGAGGTCCGAGATCTTGATATTTTCGAGCTTGATGCCGAGGTCTTCAGATATTACAGTGCCGCCTGTAAGGACGGCGATGTCTTCAAGCATGGACTTGCGTCTGTCGCCGAATCCCGGGGCTTTGACGGCGCAGACCTGAATGGTGCCGCGAAGCTTGTTGACAACGAGTGTGGCAAGCGCTTCGCCCTCTACCTCTTCCGAGATTATCATTAAAGGTTTGCTCATCTTTGCGGTCTGCTCAAGGATTGGGAGCAGGTCTTTCATGCTCGATATCTTTTTCTCATGGAGAAGGATATAGACGTCTTCGAGGATACATTCCATCCTTTCAGGATCTGTTATGAAATAAGGGGAGATGTAGCCTCTGTCGAACTGCATGCCTTCAACCACGTCGAGTGTTGTAGCCATGCTCTTTGCCTCTTCTACAGTGATAACGCCGTCTTTCCCGACCTTGTCCATCGCCTCCGCGATTAATTCGCCAATGGATGAGTCATTGTTTGCGGAGATGGTCCCGACCTGGGCAATTTCCTTTTTATCCTGGACCGGCTTGCTCATCTTCTTGAGTTCTTCAACAACAACTGCAACTGCCTTCTCAATACCCCTCTTAATGTCCATGGGGTTTGCGCCTGCAACAACGTTCTTCATGCCCTCTCTGTAGATTGCATGAGCGAGAACTGTTGCCGTGGTTGTTCCGTCACCGGCTGTGTCAGAGGTCTTGGATGCAACCTCTTTGACGAGCTGCGCGCCCATGTTCTCCCACGGATCTTTGAGCTCTATCTCTTTAGCAACTGTGACGCCGTCCTTGGTAATTGTCGGCGCACCGTATTTTTTGTCAAGGATTGCATTTCTCCCTTTTGGTCCCAGGGTAGCTTTTACTGCATCGGTCAGCAAGGCCACGCCTTTAAGTATGGCGCTTCTTGCCGCTTCATCAAAAATAAGCTGTTTAGCCATTAACTATTCCTCCTTTTTGTAGATAACTTTTTTATGCAACGATTCCGAGGATGTCTTCTTCCCTTATAATAAGGTAGTCCTCGTCGTCGATTCTGATCTTTGATCCGGAATACTTGTCAAAAAGGACAGTGTCCCCGACCTTCACATCCATGGTCTGACGCTTGCCGTCATCGGTAATCTTACCGGATCCGACTGCAATGATAGTGCCTCTCTGGGGCTTTTCCTTTGCAGTGTCCGGGATAAACAATCCACCGGCAGTCTTCTCCTCCTCGGTAGAAAACTTGACCAAAACTCTGTCTCTAAGCGGTTTGAACTTCATAGTCTTCTTTCTCCTTTCTTTGGATTTATTAAGGTTTTAATTTGTTAGCACTCGCAGTCTGTGAGTGCTAATATAATAAGAATCGGGCAGATATGGCAAGATGACAATCGGATAAAATAAGGCAAATATATAAGGTTATCTCGTTATTTTTAATAAATACTGCTATTTTCTGAATTTTTAATTATAAAGACTTTTTCTTCTTGTCTATGAATTCCCGTACCGTGTCCTTAAAGAAATCACCTTTGTCCCGAACTTCCTGTGCTATCCGGTGTTCATACAGTTTAAGGCCTTCCTTTAATTCCGGGGCAAAAGCCGCATAGAACGTACCGTTCCTGATCGCCGTCTCTGCTTTTGGAGTGTTGTAGAGATAGATATCGGATACTATTGTCCTTGCCAGTCTCTTCGCACGTTCTATCTTTTCATCGGAAGCGATATCGGCCGGTTTTTCCTCAATGGTTGAAGGCGGTCCAGGCTTCTGCCCGACTTTTTCTTCCCGGGGCGGCGCAGCCGGTTCTTCGGTTTTTTTCTCTTTTCCTCCCGGTTCTATTCCTTTTATTCTGTTGATCGAATCTATGAGGAGTTCGGACAGGCGGTGTTCTTCGATATAATCATCGGCTTCATAGAGGGATTCGGGCTGCCTCCTGTACCTTCTGTCATCATAAACCGAGCTTACAAGGATGAATTTCAGACCCTTGGTCTCGGGTCTTAATTTCAACCTTTTGCAGACCTCGAAGCCGAAAATTTTTGGAAGCCCTACCTCAAGAACAATAAGGAACGGAAGTTCTTTGATCGCCTTGACCATGGCTTCGATGCCGTCGGTTGCCGTAATCGTCTGATAGCCGCTGCCGTTCAGTAAGGCGGCTATTTGAGCGGCTGTAGCGGGGTTTGAGTGCGCAACCAATGCCTTGATATTATTGATCGGCTTATGAGAAGCGGCAGCAGGCTTTTTGACGAGGAGTATTGTGGCGCATTTCGGGCACTTAAACCGCGACCCACCCTCGCCGATTTTTGTTTCATCAACCTTAAGTTTAATTTTGCATTTCGGACAGATTACAACCACGGTTTATTCCTCCTTGGCAGCCAAAGTTTTATTGTTGCAAGCCCCGTGAGGAAGCCGCCGATATGGGCGAACCATGCGATTCCGCCTGCTTTCTCATGAAGGCCCGTGCTTACCAAAATGTTAATGAATTGTATAATAGCCCAAAAACCGATAACTATCAAGGCTGGTATCTTAACCGTGGTTATGAAAAATCCGAGAAATATGAGGGTGTGGACATTAGCGCGCGGGAACAGAAGCAGGTATGCGCCTAATATTCCGGACACGGCGCCGCTTGCGCCGACCATGGGGATTGTGGAATCCGAATTCGTTGCAGCATAGGCATAGGCTGCGATTATTCCGCATAGCAAGTAAAAAACGACAAACCGCATATGCCCCAGTTGGTCCTCGATGTTATTTCCGAAAATCCATAGATAGAGCATATTCCCGCCGAGGTGGAAGAAGCCGCCGTGCATAAACATGGATGTAAATACGGTCATGACGGGGTGTATCGGCTGGATTTTTTCAAAGTTCAGCAGGTACTGTGGGATTGCCCCGTATGCATACGTTATTTCTTTCATCCCCGATCGGGCGGAAAGCTGAAGGAAAAAAACAAGGACATTCAGGACTATGATCCCTATAGTTGCATAGGGGAATATAGATGTAGGGTTATCGTCCTTATAGGGAATCATGGGCGCCTTGTAGAATTATAAAACATTTCAATCATTAAACCCTACCGCAATTTCTCATTCCGCTGCCCTTTATAACTTTCCAAAATCCTGCCGGACATGGATCGGTGTGTGGATTAAGTAAGCCATTATTCCTTCCGATTCTATGCAACATCATAAACCCGCCATCCATGCGGTATTGACATATAACGAATTATCATATACTATTAACTACTACGGTAGATAATATATGAAAACAGCCGTTTCGCAACTGATGGAACTCGGGCTTTCGGAATATGAAGCCAAAGGGTATATGTCCCTGTTGAAGGAATATCCCTGCACTGCCTATGAACTCGGGAAATCTTCGGGGATACCCACCTCCAAGATATACGAGGTGCTGAAAAAGCTCGGCGAAAAAGGCATGGTCACAATAATCGCTGAAGGCAAGTCAAAGAGATACCTTCCTATAGCGCTTGAAGATTTCCTCGGCAGGCACAAAAAAGAGATGGAGACGGTAATGAGGTCGATTAGGGAAAACCTGTCAAATGTTGCCGGGGGAAGGGAGAGCGTGTCAATATGGAACGTTATCGATTATGATTTTTTTGTCGAAAAGGCTAAAGGGATGATTGAAGGCGCGGCCCACACGGTCCTGATCTCAGTCTGGAGGGAAGAGCTGGAGCGGATTGAAGACGCGGTGCGGGATGCTCTGGACAGAGGAGTAAAAGTAGCCATTATCCACTTCGGGCCTTCAAAACTGAAACTGGGCAAGCTTTACCAGCATCCGATTGAAGATACCATATATCAGGAAAAAGGCGGCAGATGCCTGACCGTCTCCGTTGATTCAGGAGAGGTGCTGATGGGGACCATACAGAAATACGGCGTCGTGGAAGGCGCCTGGAGCAGAAACAGAAGTTTTATTGTCATGGCCGAAGAATATATAAAGCATGATATCTACATCATGAAAATTCTAAGACGTTATGACAGGCTGCTCAGGGAACGGTTCGGGAACGGTTACGAAAAATTGAGGGACATATTCAAAGATGAGGAGGCGCTATGAAGATTTACATCGACGGCAAATACTATGACAGGGCGGAGGCGCGCATATCGGTCTTTGACCATGGGCTTCTTTACGGCGACGGCGTTTTCGAGGGATTAAGGATTTACGGCGGCAGGGTTTTTAAACTGAAAGAACATATTGAGAGGCTATATATGAGCGCAAAGGCCATTCTTCTTGATATCCCCATGACGGCGGATGAAATGGGGACCGCCGTATCGGAAGCGGTCAGGGTGAATGAGAAGGAAAACGGCTATATCCGCCTTATCGTAACGAGAGGGGAAGGGCTGCTGGGCATTGATCCCGCATCCTGCGCGAGGCCGTCGGTCATCATTATTGTCGGCGACATTCAAATGTATCCCGATGAGTATTACGAGAAAGGGGTGGCGATAATTACCTCTTCGTCGAGACGCATGCCGTCCGACTGTCTGGACCCCCGCATAAAGTCCCTCAACTACCTGAATAATGTTATGGCAAAGCTTGAGGCAAAGCAGGCAGGCTGTCTTGAGGCTGTAATGCTGAACAGCGAGGGGTTTGTCGCCGAGTGCACAGGGGACAATATATTCATTGTCAAAAATAACGAACTGTTTACCCCTGCGCCTTATCATGGCGCCCTTCACGGGATAACCATGCAGACGGTCCTGGAGCTGGCTGAATCAGCCGGCATCGGAATACATCAAACTACGCTGACACGCTATGACCTTTATAATGCAGATGAATGCTTTATGACCGGCACCGGCGCAGAGATTATCCCGGTCATCAGAATAGATGGAAGGGTTATAGCCTATGGTAAGCCGGGCAATATCACACGGAGACTCGTTAAAGGCTTCAGAGAAATCGTTATGAGTTGAAATCTTCACATTTCTAAAGGAGGCTGTATGACTGAGTTCAATAAGTCACAATGGGCCAAGGACGAGTTTACGCGGGAATACCGTGATAATGCGGATATCTATGTGATGGAACGGGCAAAAATGCTGAACATCCTGAAATCTTTTTACGGTCATTTTATGAAGAAAGACAGAAAAAAGAGCATCCTCGACCTTGGCTGCGGCGACGGGATCATAGCATATGAGCTTTTAAAAACGGACGGCGCTATTTCCGCAACGCTGCTTGACGGGTCCATAGACATGCTGAACAACGCAAAAGAAAGGTTAAAGGGTTTTGAGAAAGTCAGCTACATCCATGCGAGTTTTCAGGAATTTATGAGGAAGAATGTTTTAGAGCGCCAGTATGGCTTTATCGTCTCCTCGCTGGCAATACACCATCTGACGATGAAAGAGAAAAAAGCCCTCTTTAGGAAGATATACGCCCATCTTTATCCCGGCGGATATTTTATGAATATAGATTGTATACTTGCGCCGACCGGGACACTGGACCAGTGGTATCTGTCCCTGTGGAAAGAATGGATAGACGAAAAGAAGCTTTCCCTCGGGATGAACGGCGACTATTTCGACGATATCATACGCAGATACAAGGACAATAAGGACAATAAACCCGACACCCTGGAGGATCAACTGAACGCGCTCGGGGAGATCGGGTTCAAAGAAGCGGATTGTTATTATAAATACGGTATATTTGCAATGTACGGCGGCAGGAAATAGCATTATGCCCGCTGTAAATCGGGGTCAGAATTGTTGATATATCGCTAACATAAATCAACAATTTTAAGGTATAATAGTATTAGCAGTTTCTGTTTAAGCCCTATCTATTTCCCTCCTGTTTTCAAACCCGGAAGGAAATATAACTACAAATTGAGCGATCTTCATGCTGGCAACATCAATAAATTATTTTAAGGAGGAGCATGGAAAAAGAGGATATTTTTGAAGAGCTTATAGATAGAGGTAAGAGTTGCGGGAAGCTTACCCATACAGAGATAAATGATGCCGTTGCTTCGGAATATTTCTCCACCGATGAACTGGAAGAACTTATGGATCTTCTCCATGATGCGGGAGTTGAAGTTATTGATGATCAGGAACATGATCCGTTTGGAGATGAAATCCCGGATTCAGAGGAAGAAGAGGGGCATGAAAAAACAGAGGATATTATTCAAACATATTTCCATTCGATGGGGAATATTGCAATACTGAAAAGGAACGAAGAAATAGAGCTTGCCAGGACATTGGAAGAAGGAAAAGAGATTATTACAGGGATAATTACTGCACTGCCTTTATATAAGAACATCAAAATAAATTTAGATGAAAAAGACGAATATGACCTGCATAATTCCAGGGAAGAGAAAGCGGATGAAGCTCTTGGAATTAGCTTGAAAGTCATTGACAATCTCATGATAAAGATAGAGATAGCGGATAGAAAGGTTGCGAGATACGGGACTTTAAAGAATTTAAGAAAAATAATAAAAGAAAAAAAGAAACAAGACATCAACTCAATACAACTTAAAGCCGTTGCAAAGGAAGTTGCGAATGAGTATAAGCAGGTTGAATCAGAGGCGGGAATCAAGATTGACGAATTGAAATCCAAGTGGGATAGAATAACCAGGGCAAGGACCCTTGTCAGTGAAGCAAAGGATGAATTAATAACGCACAACCTGAGATTGGTAATTAATATAGCGAAGAATTATGTCGGCAGGGGATTAAATCTGCTTGATCTGATTCAGGAAGGCAATATCGGTCTCATGAGGGCTGTAGACAAGTTTGACTATAAAAAGGGGTTCAAGTTCAGCACCTACGCAACATGGTGGATAAGGCAGGGAATAACAAGGGGATTAATTGATCAGACAAAAACTATCAGAGTTCCCGTACATGCAGCTGAATTTTATAACAAGGCAAACAAAGCGTCCAGGGAATTAAGACAACAACTTGGAAGAGATCCGAACAAAGAAGAAATTGCCGGCAGATTGGCGGTGTCAACAGGAAAACTCGAAGCAGTATTCACGGCGGTACAGGACACAATAGCTCTTCAAACTCCGTTAGGGGATGAAGGTTCAACAATAGAGGATTTTATCAGCGATAAAGATATTCCTTCCCCATACTCTAATACGGAAAGTAATGATGTCACAGAGCAGATACTGAGGGTCCTTAATACTCTAACTCCCAAAGAAGCGGAGATTATAAGAATGCGATTTGGGATAGGATGTGAAAAAGACTGTACTCTTAAAGAAGTAGGGAACCATTTTTCCATTACACGTGAAAGGGTAAGACAAATAGAGGCAAAAGCATTGAGAAAACTTAATCATCCAAGTAGACGCTGTGCGCTGAAGGTCTTAGTCGAGTAACTTAGCTGACATTGTGATACTGTCAGCTATTTTGTGTAAATTTTATAAAGGGGCAAATTGGGCCGCACCTTTTAGTACAGGAATGAGCAAACCGGAAACCTTTCTTCCTGAACTAAACAGCATACGTCTCGGAACGCAGAGTGAGTAATACAAATGTAAATCGACAGCAATCATTAATTATTTTCCTCTGTTCAGAGAAAACCTCACTTACTACCTTATCTTCTCCAATACCGAAAGACCCCATAAAACACTGGGCCTCAAAAGTCCTCTCGATTACCTCATCTCACAAGGAGCTACGTCGAAAATGATTGCAACTCGCACACTGACTTTACAAACAACGTAAAAGTGATAAACTTTATATAGTGAAGGCCAGCTGAGGCTACCCTCAACGGACTTATTGAGGAATGATCTTTAAGAAGATAGATCCTCTCCTTACTTTTGATGTAGACCCAGGTTGGAGAGGATACTATAGAACGTACTCATAAGAAGAGGTGTATGATGAAAAAGTGTTTTCTTTTCGCAGTCTTG
>JBAZWR010000078.1:0-13078 GCA_041660325.1 Thermodesulfovibrionales bacterium
GCAGTGCTCCACCTCCTCTATTCAAGGTTCTTCACAAGGGTTGTCCGCGATCTCGGACTCATTGATATCAGCGAACCGTTCCGGAACCTTCTTACCCAGGGCATGGTCATAAAAGACGGCTCAAAGATGTCCAAATCAAAGGGCAATGTCGTCGATCCGAATTATCTCATTGAAAAGTACGGCGCCGACACATCAAGGTTGTTTTCTCTTTTTGCCGCTCCTCCCGAGAAAGATCTCGACTGGTCGGATAAGGGTGTTGAGGGCGCTTACAGGTTTTTAAACAGGCTGTGGGGGATCGTATATAAAAGCCGATCCAATATTCTCGCCTCGGCGAGTCGCCCGGGGCGACAAAATATAAAATGTAAAATAAGCGACATCTCAAATCTCCGGCAGAGCGCCGTAGGCCTTTACCGCAAAACTCATCAGACGATCAGGAAAGTCACGACTGACATAGAGCGTGAGTACCATTTTAATACCGCCATAGCCGCCTTGATGGAACTTGTAAATGAAATAACCGCATTTGAACCGGCTTCCGATGAAGACCTGTCAGTCCTGAGATTTTCTATTGAAAACCTTATATTGCTGCTTTCTCCCTTTTCGCCCCATATAGCCGAAGAATTATGGGAGGCCGCGGGGAATAAACCGAGCGTATTTGAACGTTCGTGGCCTGAATGGGATGAAGAGGCTGCAAAGGAAGAAGCAATAGAAATGGTCGTGCAGGTCAACGGCAAGCTGAGAGCCAGGGTCATGATCTCGGCAGGCACGCCCGATGATGATATGAAAAAGCTCGCGATGGATGATCCGAGGATCAAAGAAATTATTGGCGATAAGACGATCAAAAAGGTTATTGTAGTCAAAGGCAAATTAGTAAATATAGTGATCGGGGATTAGATGAAAATTCAAAGGTTATTTTATATATTGTTTATTCTGTCCTGTAATTTGCTCCTTGTTTTGTCAGGCTGCGGCTATTCCCTCCACACCAAAGCCTCGCTTCCTTTCGATGCTATACGGATCGGCACGATTGAAAATAAAACACTTGAGCCAAAGCTGCAGGACGGGCTGAACCGGTCTCTAACCGGGGAGTTTCTGAAACAGGGGATCGCCGTTCAAAATAATGCAGGCTATAAACTCGAAGGGGTTATTCATAAATTTGAATTGCGGGTTCTTTCGGAAAAATCAGAGGTTGCTTCCGAATATGAAGTTACAATTAAAGGGGATTTCAGGCTTGTCGACCCTGCTGGAAAAATCAAGGAGTTCAAAAATATCGGCTCTCCGTTCATTGTCTCTTTCTATGGTTCAGGGAAGTTGAACGAGTTGATCGCGCACAAAGAACAGGCCTCGGAAAGGGCCTTACAAGACATGGCAGCGGAGGTTGTCGCAACCTTACTTTACCGATGAGCTACCAGGCGTTCCTCAATGAGATAGAAAAGGGTCTTCCGGCGCCGGTCTATCTCTTCTATGCATCCGACCCGTTCATCCTTAGAGAAGCTCTAAGCGCTGTCAAGAGCATTGTGCCGGAACCCGACCGTGATTTCAACCTCCATATATTCGATCTTGCTTCCACTGACGACGCCTTTACCGCACAGCAGATGCTGGATGTGATGAATACCGTTTCTTTTTTCAGCGGGAGGCGTTTTACAGTCCTGACCGGAAATATTCAGAAGCTATCCAAAAAAGACCTCGAAAAAATCCATGATTACGTCTCGTCTCCTGCGCCGAGCTCGGTTTTTGTGATGTTACATAACGGGGCATTCAAAAAAGACGGGAAGGCGAAATTCGATCTGCCGAAGCAGATACCCCTCGACATCAGAGAATCGGAGGTCCCCTTTTGGGTAAAACAGCGTGCGCTGATGAAGGGTTTTGAGATATCCGATGGAGCAACGAACTTTTTGATAGGCAATACAGGGACCGACCTCGGACTCCTTTCCTCTGAAATCGAAAAGATTTCAATGATCGGCAAAAAGGGGATCGACGTAAATGATATAGCGGATATCCTTACGGGGGGAAGACTCTACAATGTCTTCGACCTCGTGAGCGCCCTAAAGGCGAAAAACGCCGAAAAGGTTTTCAGGATATATAAAACCCTGAAAGAGACGTCGGATGATTATTCTCTTATCGGAGCGCTCAACTGGCAGTATGGTCGTGAACTTCACGCGAGCCTGAACGCGGCAGAAAACAACTCTTTCCTTCATATCTTTGAGCTTTTGAATGCTGTTGATACCGACATCAAAAGCTCCGGGAGAAATTTCCCGCTGGAATATCTTTTGGTTAAGCTGCTCCGGCTGCGGGAACGTCAGACTGCGGCTTAACGGCGTTTACCTTCTTGGTAAGCCTCGATATGCTTCTTGAAGCCGTATTCTTGTGCATAACGCCTTTAGATGCTGCTTTGTCAATAGCCTTGATTGCATGAAGGAGCGCATTCCCGGCTGCCTCTTTACTGTTGGAAGCTAAGGCTGTTTCAACCTTCTTGACAACGGTCTTGACCGAGCTCTTTACTGATTTATTGCGAAGATGTCCTTTTTCGGCCTGTCGTGCTCTCTTCATGGCAGACAGATTTTTCTTTGGTGTTGCTTTTGCAGGCAATTTAAACCCTCCTTATTGAATACGTAAGTATAAATAATACCATAAAATATAGTTATAAAATCAACCTCTATTTGCAGCCGGGTATGCTTATCCCTAAATCTCCGCCTCAACGCTCAAAAGCCAATAGTCGGAAGGGGTTTCCCGAATCTGTTGCAGCGCCTTCTCTGAAACCCAGTGCGAGTCTTCTTCCAGATTATAGAAATAGGTGTCGATCCCAAAGAATCCGTCAAGAAAATGGGTGATTACATGGAGCATCTTTGTCCTGAAGCCCTGGGGCATTTTCGACAAGTCATGCAGCGTGCTCACCCCTTCTTTCCCTAATTCTTCCATCAGTTTATTGACAATCCTCCGGTTTTCCAGTATCGCCTTGTTCAGCCTCTCTTCAAAATCCGGACTTGTAGCCGGAAGCGAAGTATTTTCCGCTATGGTTATATGAGAGTACCTGACCAATTGATAACGTTCAAAAAATTGAAGGACCTTTTTTCTGGAAAACGCGAAATCCTCACCTTTTACAAGGAACTCATGAAGATAATGCGACTTTCCAAGATCGTCCTGCCTTGATAATATATCCTGATAGGGCATATTTATTGCCTTTCCCCCTGCATTTCAAATACAGTATCAATAATCCCTCCTTTTTTCAAGGAAGAATCCCGATTATGTCAACCCGGAAAATACAATTAAACTGTCAGAGAAACTGCGGATGTCTAAAATCAACATAATTTAAAGCATTTATTACAAACAGCTCCCCCGTTGACATGTATAATTTATCCTTATATAATGCTTGCAATAACAGAATAAGCATAAAAATAAATGTTGTACGTGACAAAAATGATAATTAAGAGAAAAACATCGTCTTCTATAGTTGAGTTAGCCGCTTATGCAGTATCATCGAGGAGCAATAAGGCTTATGTTTAATAAAAAAGAAATAGGCTTTACACTAATAGAACTACTGGTTACTATCGGCATAATAGGAATTTTAGCAGCAATCGCTATTCCAGGGTATATTGGTATGCAAGAGAGGTCAAAAAAAGGTTCTGTTATCAAGACAGCTGACGCCCTACTTGATGAGGAGTTTAAAAAGTTATCCGCTGGATATATTCTTTATAACCCGCCAAGCACAATGACGGTTGGGCAACAAGAAACAGTTGAAGTACGTATTACCAGAACATTCACAAAAGACTTGGAAACTAAGCTTAGCGGACGTGGCAAACCCATTATAGAGAATCTTAGAGTGAGCACATCTATGAAATCTTTTTTGATAGGGGAAAAGAAACATTTTGATATTGCGCCATTAAATCATGAGGAACAGTTTGTAACAGGGTTAGGATTTACTCAATGGTCATGGTATGTTACGCCCCTTGAGAGCGGTACACATACACTATTGCTTAGAGTTACTGTAAAACTATTTATTCCTGGAATCGGTGAGAAGGAAAGAGATTATCAAGTCTTTGAACGACAAATTAAAGTGCTTGCAAACACAAAATATACGACTAAAAGGTTCTTATCGACTAATTGGCAATATCTCATTACTTCAGTTTTAACTTTATTTGGCATCATTACCGGTTCGGGCCTAATAATGTGGTGGTTAAAGAAGAGGAAGCATGCCCATAAAAAAACAAAGTAATTGTAATGCAGAATAGGTGGTACACAACGGCACCTAACATGGCGGAAAAGAGTGACGTCCAAACCCTTCGGTCTTTTTTTTCCGCCAAGAACGTTAACTGGAAAACAATATAGAAAGTAAGGCGGCGTACAACAAAGGCATCGAGAGGAACGCGGGATTAGCCGTCATTCTTTTTATTCCCAGCCTTATTGCCCCCGCGTCCCTTAGCATTGTCGTTAGGCATACTAAAATAAAGATATGAAAAAATCTACGTCGGCCATATTTGTTGCGCTAATCGGTGCCGTTGCTGTGATAATAGCTGCGCTTATAGGATGGCAGGGAAAAGGCGATCATAAACAACCTGTCCACCAACAGGCTAAAGTTGAGTCTGCTCCAGATTCGCCCATATATCAAGCAGGCCGTGATATTGTAATACAGCAACAAACTTCCACACCCAAAGAATCACCCCAGCATCAATTGGTACAAGATACAAAAAGAAAAACCTCACAGCCCTCAAAGAAATCTGCCGATTATGCTGCAACCGGCCAACAAGACAAAAATAAGCATCCTTTGTTACTATATTGCACCTGCAAAGCAGAACAAACTATCTGTTATAGTACTGAGCTAAAATGTCAGACAATTTCTCCAGATTATGGATGTATTCCCAAATATAGCGGTATAGATGCCTTTAATGTCTTTGATAAAACTAGGTGGAATAAATATGGCGATGGTTGGGTATATCAAAAAGAATGTGTTATTGAAGAAAGGAGAAAACAATGAAATTCAAAAGTACAACGATTGCAGTTTTTTTTCTTGCAGGTTTTATTTTTATTTTTGGAAATGGGGAAGTTGTTCAGTCACAACAATTCATAGATGTCCCTATTCAATTTTTAACTCCAAGCGTTTTTAAATGTGGGAAGAATGTATCTTGGGATAAACTTACTGAATGGAAAGGCTTAAGTGGAAAATGTGGCGATGGTTTACTTTATACGGTGGTTGGTGAAGTAAATGCAGTTGAGGAAGGGTATATAAAAGCAAAGATAATAGTTCCTGAAGATAAGAATAAAGAGTGGGCTCCCTATAATGGTGAAGTTCAAGATATTAATAATAAGAAATTTGAAATTCAGTTTTGTATCACTACAAAATCATCAACGCGACCATTTTGGTTCCAAGCGTATTCCAAAGATAAACAAAAGATTGGTAGTAAATGTACAGTAACAGTAGTGGGCGTACAATTAGAAGATTGAAGCAAAAAAAAACATGAGGACGCCTAACAAATCGTTCAAGAGGGACGCGGAATTAGCCGCTTTTCTTTTTAAGTGCAGGCGCATTGCCCCCGCGCCCCTTAACTCAATCGTTAGAGTGAGAAATAGTGACTATAGAAGAGTGTTTATCTCAACTCTCTAAGATGGACATTGAAACCACGAAAAAATGGATTGGCTTGTGGAAAGTAGCCATACCATCACTTGTTACTCTTGTTGCCGTATTCCTTGCTTATAGATTTGCGTTAAGCCAAGCGCGACAAAAGAGAATTACTGACCTCGTTGAAAAGCAGCTTACCTCGTTTTATTCCCCTATTTGGGGCTGTGTCAGAAAAATTAATGCCCAAGGTAATTTGCGTGTAGAGCTATCCGAAGCATCAAATGTTGCATGGAATAAAATCTGCGAACTTGCGCCTAAGCCATTTTTGGATCACGACGAAAAATTTGAACCATTCAAAAAGCTTATAGATTATGAAAATCAGCAACTGAACGACGAAGTGATACCTCTATACGACAAAGTCCTGGAAATATTCACTTCAAATTATTGGCTATCTGAAGAGTCAACAAGGCAGTATTATGAAGATTATTATCGATTTGTCGAAATATGGCATCGGTATCTTAATAGGACACTACCCCTGGAAACTTTGCGGGAAATTGAACATGGCGAGAAATCCTTGAAGCCCTTCTATCAAGATATTGAGAAAACAATGAATAAATTGAAGCGAAAACTAAAAACCCTCTAACAACGGCATCGATCCGACCGGGAATAAGCCTGGTTTGTTTTTATGCCGCCGTATGTGGCTCGGCGGCTCATGCCAGCGTTAGACATTGAAAAGATATGAACATTAAAGGACAAGAAATCCGAAGGGTCTTACTGGAAATCATAGCCGAGTATTCTACTAGTGGTGCCTCTTTTCAGTCAGGGTCAATATTGGGGGAGGCGGAAAGACGGCTTAATATACGAAACAACATTGAATTGGAACAAGCGCTATTAACTTTCTGGCACGATCTTTTTCGCTCTGGATATCTTGCATGGGGGTACAATCTTTCAAATCCTAATCCACCCTTTTGTCATCTAACAGAGCAAGGCAGATCAACATTGCAGCACCTAAGCAGGGATCCTTCAAATCCGGAGGGTTACCTTGCCCATATAGCTCGGAATGTTTCCCTGAATTTGATCGCTGCATCCTATTTGGAAGAGGCTGTACATACCTATAACAGTAATTGTTTTAAAGCTGCCGCGGTAATGATTGGTGCAGCAGCTGAGAGTATAATTTTGGAGTTAAGAGATAAACTACAATCCAAAATCCTTGAGTTCGGCAGAACGCCATCAAAAGATTTGATAGACTGGCGAATCAAGAAAATATTAGATGCAATAAGAAAAGAGATTGAAATTAAGAAAGCGGCTATACCCACTGTTCTATTTGAGTCATTTGAAGCCTATTGGCCTGCTTTTACGCAGCAGATACGAGCCTCTCGGAATGATGCAGGCCACCCACAAAGCATTGACCCGGTAACAGAAGAAATGGTTCATGCGTCTTTATTAATTTTTCCAGAATTGGCGAAGTTAGCTGCAGAACTTAATGATTGGATTGCATTAAATTACATTGCCTATGCATGACTTATCCAATATAAAAAATTTTTAGGAGAACAGAAAATTATGGAATGGCTATGGACATGGAAGGGTAAATCCTTTGGCTACCGTAACGGCGATGAGTTGAGAACGCGTGACGGTCGGCACGTCGGCAGGTTCATCGACGATGAAATATATGCTCCCGACGGACGGTATCTCGGAGAGGTTATTGATGGTCGTTTAATTACTCACGAATCTAAGAAATCAAGAAGAAAAGCTTCCTTTACCCCTAAATCAACATTGATCGGCCAGGTCGGGCGTATCGGCTATGTGGGCAATGTCATGCTGGCTGGCTATGAAGAATTCCCGTCAGCAGATGAATTATAAAAAGGAATTATTGTGAGGCTGTCTAACACGGCCTTCAACCAGACGCGGGATTAACCGTATTTGTTTTCGCAAATGCTGATAGCCCGCGCTGCTCAACTCGCGCATTACGCAGCAACGAAAGGAGGCTTACAATGGCACGGAATCCAGTGAGGTGGTTTGAGATCTATGTTCAAGACATGAATCGAGCCAAGAAGTTCTACGAAACCGTCTTCAATGTCGAACTGGAAAGACTCAATACGCCAGACGTCGAAATCTGGAGTTTCCCGATGCAGATGGATCAAATGGGGACCTCGGGAGCATTGGTAAAAATGGAGGGATTCCCATCCGGGGGCAACAGCACAATCGTATACTTCGCTTGTGCGGATTGCGCAGTTGAAGAGGGCCGTGCTGAAAAGCTCGGCGGAAGGATTCAAAAATCGAAAACTTCCATAGCGGAATATAGATTCATCTCTCTGGTGTATGATACCGAAGGGAATATGATCGGCTTACATTCAATGCAATAAAGACTATTGACTAACCAGCCGTTGTAGCTGACCTGTCACGCATGCACTACGCCCCATCGTGACGGTACATGAGGCAAAAGCGAAAAGGCGGGCGGCAAGCGCGCCAGGCAGCTAAGCGCTCCGTGTTATGGCAAATTGAATAATGCCAAAAGTACCTCATGTTACGTTATAATGATTTATATAAGGAGGCAAATTATGAATGCAGAATATACGGCAGCAATAAAGCAATCAGGTGATTGGTGGATTGGATGGATAGAGGAAATTCCGGGCGTAAACTGTCAAGAAGGAACGTATGACGAACTGCTTGAAAGCCTTCGGCTAACCCTGAAAGAGGCACTTGACTTTAACCGAAGGGACGCTATCGCCGCTGTAGGTTCAGGATATAAAGAAGAAAAAATCGCGGTATGAAGCGCAGTGAACTGCTGAAGTATCTGCAGTCACAAAGATGTGAATTTATCAGAGAAGGTAGCCGCCATTCATGGTGGTGGAACCCCAGCCAAAACAAACGATCGTCTATTCCAAGACATACTGAAATCGACGATAATCTTGTTCGAAAAATTTGTAAAGACCTCGGAATAGAACAAATAAAATGAGCCTTTACAACGCCTTCAACCCAGCCGCGGAATAAGCATAGTTTCTTTTTCGCGAAGGTGTTTGCCCGCGCCACTGATTTATTACGTTATCTGTCAAAATAACTAAACGACACTTGATAAATACATACGATTGATGCATACTAATGCATATAGAATATATTGATGGAAGGGGAATTTTATGAGGACCACACTCAACATAGAAGACGGATTACTTGACAAGGCAGCAAAGTTGACTGGTATTAAGGAAAAAACGTCCCTTGTCAGACTTGGGCTTGAAGCACTCATAGCAAAAGAAAGCAGTAAGAGACTCGCTAACCTTGGAGGAACAGAAAAGAAATTAGATATGGTCCCTCGCAGAAGATCAGCAGGCGCGTAAAATGGTTCTTGTTGACACCTCGGTGTGGGTTGAACATCTTCGATCCGGCAACATTGGACTTAAAAATCTATTGAATGAAGGCCATGTTGTTTGTCATCTGTTCATAGTTGGTGAACTCGCTTGCGGCAACCTCTCAAACAGGTCTGAAATCCTTTCTCTCTTGCAAGCCCTCCCTTTGGTGGACCATGCAGAACATGAAGAAGTGATGCATTTTATAGAGAATTATTCGCTTATGGGAAAAGGGTTAGGGTACATTGATATGCATCTGATTGTTTCGGCTCTATTGACGAAAGTTTCAATTTGGACACTCGATAAGAAACTCAAAGAGGTTTCTTCAAAGCTGGGGTTAGAGTACTGATTATCGCGGGCAGACAACAACGGCTTTTTTCAAGTAATATTTCCTGTCTTCTTCTTCAAATCTCTCAATCGCATATCTGAGCATCGTCCTCGGCATATCCTGATAATGCTTTTGCAGAAAAACCTCCTCCGCCTTTTGGTTTCGCTTTCCGACTTCCCGCAGCATCCAGCCGCCAGACTTGTGTATCAGGTCGTGTTTGTCATGAATAAGGAGTTCGGCTATCCGGAAGGTATCGTCAAACTGATTGTTTCTTATAAACGTAAAGGTAGACAGGACCGATATTCTTTTCTCCCAGACGGATTTCGAGCGTGCCAGATCATATAGGACTGAACGGTCCCTTGTTAAAAGATAATCACCGACAATATTCGGGGCTGAAAGGTCGACAAGGTCCCAGTTGTTGATATGTTTTGTATGCCTGAGATAGAAATCGAAAATCTCCTTTTTGCCGGGACCGCCCGCCTTTTTATATTTGATAACCAGAATAAGAAGGGCAACAAGCCTGTGCTCATGGATCCTTCCCGAAAGCAACCCTTTCAGGTCTTTGAGCGGAAGCTCCGAATACTTTTTGGCAATTTTACGCTGCTCGGGGACGACAATGCCGAGAAATACATCGCCTTCGCCATATTCACCTTTCCCTGTCTTAAAAAACCGCGAGAGTATCCCGGCCTTTTCAGGGTTTGCTTTCACCTGCAATTCGTCTTTTATCTTTTCCAAAAGTGTTTTCATTAACCCAAAAACTGCAGATGTCCAAAATAAATTTATTTAACTCGATGAGCTTATTTAAAAAGATAGTTCAAGGTAATTGCATGATTATATAGTAACAAACCGTCTAATGTGAATAATCCGGGCTAAGGTCCTGAAAGATACCTGAGAACTGTTTTTATGCTAAGATAAAAAACTTTTACAAAATATAAAGGGGGCAGTTTATGGGCAAGTATGAAGAGGTATTCCGGAGGAGCGTTCAAGACCCTGAAGGCTTCTGGGGGGAGGCGGCTGAGGCAATTACCTGGTATAAAAAATGGGACAAGGTCCTTGATGCGTCAAACCCGCCGTTTTATCGCTGGTTTGCCGGCGGCGAGATGAACACCTGTTATAACGCCCTTGACAGACATGTCGAAGGCGGCAGAGCGGACCAGACTGCAATCATTTATGACAGCCCTGTAACGAATACCATCAGGAAAATTACCTATCGCGAACTGCTCGACCAGGTGTCCCGATTTGCCGGCGCCTTAAAGGGTCTCGGCGTTAATAAAGGTGATACAGTAGTTATTTATATGCCCATGATCCCGCAGGCTGCGGTTGCCATGCTTGCCTGTGCGCGGCTTGGAGCAGTCCATTCCGTAGTGTTCGGCGGATTCGCCCCGCACGAGCTTGCCCTCAGGATCAACGACGCCAAACCAAAGGTTATCATTTCCGCTTCCGGCGCGGTTGAGGTTAAGAGGCTTATAGAATACAAACCCCTCCTGAATAAGGCCATTGAACTTGCCACCCATAAACCCGATAAGTGTATCATTTATCAAAGACGTTTGGTGGAGGCGCAACTTACTCCCGGCATGGACATTGACTGGAATGAGCTTGTGGCTAATGCAGAGCCGGCGCCATGTGTGCCGGTGAAGGCAACCGACCCGCTTTACATTCTCTATACATCAGGGACTACCGGGAAACCGAAGGGCGTTGTGCGTGACAACGGAGGCCATGCGGTTGCCTTAAGATGGAGCCTTGAATATATCTATGACACAAAACCGGGTGAAGTATACTGGGCCGCATCCGATGTGGGATGGGTCGTCGGCCATTCGTATATTGTTTATGCCCCTCTCCTGACCGGCTGCACTACCATACTCTATGAAGGAAAATCCGTCGGTACCCCCGACCCCGGCGCATTCTGGCGGGTCATCTCCCAGCATGGAGTAAAGACGTTATTCACTGCTCCGACCGCATTCCGGGCGATTAAAAAAGAAGACCCGAAAGGCGAATATATAAAGAAGTATGACCTTTCGCGCTTCAAATACCTGTTCCTTGCCGGCGAACGGACCGATCCCGACACCTATCACTGGGCGCACAACCTGCTTCAGAAGCCGGTAATAGACCACTGGTGGCAGACTGAAACCGGATGGCCGATTACAGCCAATTGCATGGGCATTGAAGATTTTCCGATAAAACCCGGCTCCTGCACAAAACCGGTGCCCGGCTACGATGTGCGGATCATCGACAGCCTCGGCAAAGAACTGGGACCTAAACAAGAAGGTCTTGTTGTTGTGAAACTCCCTTTGCCTCCCGGCACACTGCCTACCCTCTGGAACGCTGATGAGAGGTTTATCGAATCCTATATGAAGATTTTCCCGGGCAACTATTTTACAAGCGACGGCGGCTATATGGATGAAGACGGCTATGTTTACATCATGGGAAGGGTTGACGATGTTATTAACGTTGCAGGACACAGGCTTTCAACGGGCGCCATGGAAGAGGTTGTGGCGCAGCATCAGGATATTGCCGAGTGCGCTGTCATCGGGGCGCATGATCCCCTGAAAGGACAGCTTCCGGTAGGACTCGTGGTCTTGAAATTCGGAGTTGCAAGAGACGAGACTGACGTAAAGAAAGAGCTGGTCCGGATGATGCGGAACGAAATAGGCCCGATCGCCTGCTTCAGGGAAGCGGTTGTTGTGACAAGACTACCCAAGACGCGTTCCGGCAAGATACTCAGGAGCACGATGAGGAAGATCGCCAATGCCGAGCCATACGTCATGCCGTCAACGATTGACGATCCGGCGATCCTCGGCGAGGTTGAGGATGCGCTAAAAAAGATAGGATACGCGCAGAAAAAGGATTAACCCTAAAAATTGCGGATGTCCAAAATAAATTTATTTAACTCGATAAACTTATTTTAAAAAGATAGTTCATGGTAATTGCATAATAATATTTTGGTAACACATCTATATAAGTACACTATCGTATCGAAAACTAAATTTATTTTGGACATCCGCAGTTTTAATGACATTTTAATTGCATTTTTCGGGTTAGAATGAAAGGAAGACATGATAAAAAAGCTTTTAGGCGACTCCATAATGTACTATTATCACTGTTCGATATACATTTATCTAAAAGGCACATTAGGTTAGAAGTGCCGTCAGGTGTATATGGATTATCTTTTGTCGCGTTCTAAATGTTTTTTATCATGTCTTCCTTTCATTTTGAGTATCTCTTCTGCGGTGTTTGGGTTAATTAAGATTCGGTAATGAAAAGACCTTCGTTACTTCTTTCATCTTTTTTCCCTGCCATATGTCCTTTGCATCAAGCTTCTTTTCTATATCCCGCAGGATCTCCTGCCTGCTTTTTCCCCATTGAGGGGCTATGAGGATGTTGTCCGGCGCGGTTGCGAACAGGCGTTGCAGAACTATTTCCGGTGAAAGCATCTCAATAAAATCGGTTACAAATTCAAGGTACTCTTCATATTCAAATACGTGAAATGGATTTTCTTTATACATCACTTCAAGCGGCGTATCCTTCACAATTTGCAGTTGATGAATTTTCAGAAATTCTATGGGCAGATGTGACAGTTCGTCCGCCATCGCAAGCGTTTCCTCCTTTGTTTCCGTAGGAAAACCTACGATAATATGTGTTCCGATAAAAATACCCCTGTCCCTGGTCAGATCAAGAGCTCCAAGAAATGTCTTGTAATCGTGCCCCCGGTTTATATATTCGAGACTTTTATCGTACATTGACTGCATCCCGTATTCAATCAGTATGAAGTATTTCTCCGCCAAAGATTCAAGCAGAGCAATCTTTTCTTCATCAACGGTATCGGGTCTTGTGCCTATCGCAAGACCGATAACGGCGGGGTCT
>JBAZWR010000079.1:0-12915 GCA_041660325.1 Thermodesulfovibrionales bacterium
CTCTGAACATCGCATAGAGTATCCTTCTCTGGACAGGTTTTAACCCGTCCCTGACTTCGGGCAAAGCCCTTCCTATGATTACGCTCATGGCATAATCGAGATATGAGCCCTTCATCTCCTCTTCTATGCTTATCGGTACCCTTGCCATTTATACTCCTTTAATAAATATACACAATCTATATTTTAACATATTGCAATTACTGTACGGTTAAAAATATAATTAAGCATATGCTTTCGATAGTCCTGAGCGCAAGTATCATCGGAATCGACGCCCACCCTGTAGAGGTGGAGGTTGATATAACCTCCAGAGGTCTCCCGCATTTTTCGATGGTCGGCCTGCCCGATACGGCGGTCAAGGAATCAAGAGACCGTGTCAGGGCGGCCCTGAAAAATATCGGTTTTCATTTTCCCCTGAAACAGATCACCGTCAATCTTGCGCCGGCCGACCTTAAGAAGGAAGGCTCCTGTTTTGACCTGCCTATAGCTATCGGGATTGCGGCAGCGGAAGGCGTCTTTGATCCGGCCTCAGTCGAGGGGTACCTTTTCACCGGAGAGCTTTCACTCGACGGGAAATTGAAACCCATACGGGGCGCTCTGTCTATGGCAATGACCGCCAAAGACCTTGCATTGAAAGGTGTGATCCTACCTGAAGAAAATGCTCCCGAGGCGGCAGTCGTTCAAAGCATCCCGGTATTCGGCTTTAAGACCTTGCCCGAAGTCATCGAGTCATTAAAAAACGGCAACCTAAGACTACCTTACAAGGTAGATATTAATAAGGCCATAATGGAGAACTCGGTCTATGAGGAGGATTTCATAGAGGTCAAAGGCCAGGAACACGCCAAGAGAGCTTTTGAAGTTGCCGCTGCAGGAGGGCATAATGTGCTTATGATCGGCCCGCCCGGCTCGGGCAAAACAATGCTTGCAAAAAGACTGGCGTCGATCCTGCCCGGAATGACTTTTGACGAGGCACTGGAAACCACAAAAATACACAGCGTCGCCGGTATGCTGAAAGACAGGCAGTCTCTACTCGCGATCAGACCGTTCCGCTCCCCGCATCATACCATATCGGATGTCGCGCTGATAGGCGGCGGACAGATACCGAAACCCGGAGAGGTCAGCATCGCACATAACGGCGTACTTTTCCTTGATGAGCTGCCGGAATTTAAAAGGAATGTGCTCGAAGTATTGCGGCAGCCGCTTGAAAACGGAGAAGTGACCGTTTCAAGGGCGATAGCGTCCATAACGTATCCCGCTTCTTTCATGCTCGTTTCCGCCATGAACCCGTGCCCCTGCGGTTTCTGGGGCGACCCTCGGCATCAGTGCACCTGCACATCCGGCCAGATTCACCGCTACCGGCACAGGGTTTCAGGCCCCCTGCTTGACAGGATCGATATACATATTGAAGTGCCGGCAGTGCCGTACAAGGAATTAACAAATGAATACTCGGGTGATAAATCGGAAGATATAAGGGACCGGGTTGTTGCTGCAAGGGGAATGCAGCTTGAGCGTTTCAGGAACGATAAGAGGATCTATTCAAACGGTCAGATGAAGACCCGGCATATAAAGAAATACTGCGTGCTTGATCCTGATGCGCAAAGTATTCTCGATAACGCCATGCAAAAGCTCGGTCTCTCGGCAAGGGCGTTTACGAGAATATTAAAAGTCTCCCGCTCCATAGCCGACCTCGACGCCTCCGAAGATATCAAGGCCCACCATGTCTCAGAGGCCATACAATACCGGACTCTGGACAGAGGCATGTTTTAGCCCGGATTGTTCACAAATTTTTCTGATTAAACTGAGGATAGAGTATTTTCGCTTTCTCCTCGGCGGAGATATCCGCGTCGGCCTCGATCTTCGCCCCCTACCCTCTCGGCGATCGCGCGGATAGAGGAATCTTTGACCTCGTCGAGAAGTCTAATTTCGTCCTTCATAAACATCTTTTCTATGTCGGATGTGGAGCACCATTATGATTTCCTTCCCTAAATCCACAACGTAGAGAACTCGATAATCTCCGTAGCGATACCGGTAAAGACCCGTAAATTGACCCGTGAGAGCTTTGCCAAGTTTAATTGGATTATGAACGAGATATGTACTCACCCGCTCAATGATCTTCCGCGCTATCTCTTTATCGAGCTTCTCGATGTCTTTCCATATGTCTTCGTGCCATTGTACTTTATAGGCCAAGGCGTTTTTCCAATTCTTTTGTGCTCAGATATTTTGCATTTTTCTTATTGAGTCGATCCAGGGCAAGGAAAGCGTCTTCGTATTTTCCAAGATATTCAACGAGCGCTTCGCGCATATAAAAACTCTTCGGTCGCTTTGTCTTTTCAGCAAGTTGATTTAGCCTGTCTTCTAAGTCGGCAGGTAATTTTAATGTAAGCATTCTTCCTCCTTAAATAGTAATACCAATAATACTTATAATACCTATAATAATTAAGGGACAAGAACAAGTCAATTTAAAAATGCATCGGGAAGCGGCATTGTCTCAAAAACATTACTTTTTTAGACGGAATAACAGGATATAAAAAATAACAGATAGGCAATATGTCTACAAAAGTCAATAATCAAGCCCCATGGATCCACTTGCAAAACCAAACAGCGACTATTCCGCGTCTGCTGGATTTTGTTGTTAGCCAGTTTTTCCATCATCATAGGTAAGGAATCGCATACGCTCAACGTCACGTTCAAGCTTCCTAATCCGATTATAAACAACCTCAAGCTCTTTCGTTTCTTTGCTTTCTTCGGATTGTTCTTCTTTAGATTCAGATTCGGGCTCTGGCATGAAATAGTCTAATTTTCCACCTTTATCAACGAAATTATAAATACCAACGATAGCCAATTTTAAAGCTGTAGATGTTTCTCCGTCATCTTTTTTCTCTTTGTTTATCTGCTCAATAATTTTCTTGGCTATTTCCTCTGCAGAATAATCCTTATAATTCTCCGCTTCTTTCTCAAGATCTTTTGCGATTTTGGTATTCTTAAGCTTCAAATGTTTAACTTCTTCAATGGTCTTTTTAATTCTAAGATACTGTTCTATCTTGTCCAAAACCATTGATGAGGCTTTGCCTAATGCAAGAACCAAGGCAAAGCTTGACGCTATTTCCATTACAAGAGGTGATGTCTTCTGAACATAAATTAATTTTGCGTCATCTGCTCTAAAGTCAGTAAGCAAGCCGAATGCTCGAATGATCTTAAACCACTGATCAACCCATTTATTTAAATCAGTAATTGATTCCACAGATGAGGCATGCTCAAATATTATCTGAACCACTGCCTGACCCTTTGGCAGCAAAATTTCCTCAACTTCTTTGAATGGAGCAAGTTTCGATACTAATTGCTGAGCTGTCTCAAAAAATTCATTTGTTTCATTGAAATACTTCGTGATTTTGTCAGTTACCCCGACCGGATCAAATTTATCATCTCTAAGAATAGAATCTATTGCATTGATGGCTTTCTCTCCAATATATTTGTCTCCTCCAAAGATTTCCAGAATACGCTTTTGACCATAAGGCAAGGAATCAACATTGATATTACGAAGAGACTCATACAATTTATCCTTATGTGACCCGACTTCTTGTTGCTGTCGATTCCTTAAAAGTTGATTAATGACATTAACGAAATTTTGAAAATTGTTAATAACCTTGTTCTTATTAAACGATGTTACAATAAATTTCATTATGCTATTTAATTCGCTTATTTTCATTTCTTCTCCTTTTCATTAAAGGATAACAACGATTTATACCGATATGGTATTTTTCGGTTTATGGCGAAATCATAGCACATCTAAAATGTTATGAAAAGTAAAGAATTAATTAATATCAATATGTTTTATCAGGCGGTATCCGGTTTTTTGTGGTAATAAGGAATAAAAACCATTTCGGTATAACATAGGATTATTATCATCATCTAATTATTCCCTTTTGTACTCAGCACACTTATGTCATGTTTGGAATGTGCGGTGTTCAGGAAGAAGAAAATTGAGCGCCGAAATCTTTCAGAACGAGTGTTTCTATTCGAAACCATTCTCGATTATTGATAAATAAGAGAACCTTATAGCCATTGGAAAGGATGTCTACTGTATCGCCGTCTTTAACTTTAATGACCTCACCTGACTGTGAGAGGACAAAAGAGGGTATAAAAATGAAGAAAAGGCACACGAATACTTTTAGCTTCTTCATGTCTCCCCCTTTGGAGAAAATGCTATCACACTAAAAGTGAATGAGCAACTTTATTCTTTGTTATCTCCCAGGCAGGCAACAACAAGAGCAGTATGTTTCTGGGTGGGGCCGGGGATCTCAAGAAACATCCTATATTGAATTAGAATCGATGGATTGCGACTAACACATAGAAATTCTCGCTGGCGTCATTTTGTTATACGTGATGAGTACATTTGGAAAGAAACGACCCCATGGAAGGTCCAAGAGCATTTGTTACAGCCCCAAAACAACATTTCTCTAAGGCACGGGAAACTAATGATTATCAAACCGAAAGACCTAATCTGATGATTGAGAATTTTACCGCGTTTACTTGACATAATAATTACAACTTGATAGCATTTGATCAATAGGGGAAGAGATGAATAGGGGATCATCTCGGAAGCAAATAGAGTATTTCAATAAAGATCTGGATTCTCCCAATTATTAAGCGAATGTATTTTTCTGTTAAGCTTGTAGACGCTTTTTGTATTTGGAGGTTGGCAAGTATTAGATAAGACTTGATTTTATAAATAGTTACAGTTTTCCCGACAAAGCCAAACCCTTCGCGAGAAGGGGACGGAAAGTGGCGGGTCTTATTAGTAAGTAGAAGATGGCCGAGCTGCCGAAAGAGTAAATCTTTGGTATGCTTGGCCTTTTTATTTGTAATTTCTGAAAATTGTGATACGGGCAGTTTTAATAGTTAAGCACTAAAAAAGAGGAGTTTTATTTAATATGGCAAGTCTATTATGCCTGATGAAACAGAACTCCTTACAAGGGGGGCAAGGGTGAAAAAAGCATTTCTATGTGCGGCGGTCTTAGTGATCTCTGTTTTTTCGTCGATGATGCCTTCATCTGCATGGTCAGCAGACATATTTAATTTTAAGAAATATCTTTTTGAATCGCCAAGTACACTCTCTCTATTTAGTCCAAGCATCAATACCAACACTGGAGAGGTTACTGTTAATGGTATAGATTCAAGACAACCTTCAACTCCTTTTACATTCGACTGGGGAGATGGAACGAGTATTAATGGTTGGTTTCCTCAGAGCCATACATACGTAGATAAAACAAGAAACTATGTTGTCATAGTTACATCACATTATACAGATGGAACAACAGACAAGGCAGAGGCTGTATTCCACTTTACCTCTCCCAAGATTACTCCTATATCACTGCCCTCTTATATTGCTGTAACGATTCCAGACCATATGATTGCTTTACAAAGCAGGCTGTATGGTCTCCCTCTGAACCTGACATACTTTAACGATAGTTTTTTCACAATAGTACCAAGGTCTACTATTGAGTATGTATTGACCGCAGCCGCGTCAATCCAGAATGATTTTGTTAACGATAATGTATTTCTTTTTAACAACAAGTTTGAGCAGGTTGCATTAAGAGACTCTTCATTTCAAGGAATGTATTCGCTGTGGTTTACAAATCCCGTGAGTTTTGGAGCAGGAGATTATGGATTTCAAGAAACAATTCAGTGGTCGTCTTTTATGCATGAGATGGGGCATAATTTTACGTTAAACACCCCTTCTACTTATTACTACGGTGGCAAAATAGATGGTAATGCAAATGCAATCTATTCTGAGAGTATGGCACAAATATTTCAGCATGCTACAACATATGAGATGATTAACAACTATGATTATTACGGCCTGAGCGAAGATTTGACTGAAGATGTAAAACAAAGCGCTATTTCTTCAATAACGATTGTAAGAAATGCATATGAGAATTATCTGAATTCTAGTAAGCCTTTTTCCTCATGGAATGACCCAAGTACGCCAGCAGATGAGACTTTCGACACATTCATGACTATTGCGTATAAGTTCTTTGAACATGCTGAAAATGATGGTTTAGGATATCAAGTACCGGTTAAGCGAATGTTAGAACTACTACAGGCGTTTGATCCTGATCTTGCAACAAGGTATGACCGTTTGCATAATACCTCGGCAGCAGCGACTTTTCGCGCCACTTTGATGGTAACAGCATTATCTTATGCCTTTGGTAGAGATTTAAGAGAAGAGTTTAGAAGTCTTAACTTTCCGATAGATGATCAACTTTACAGTGAACTTTATCCTAAAATTTATCCCAAAATATCTGTTAGCCCTAAGTCGCTTAACTTTGGTTCTTTGAAAGTCGGAACTACATCTAATCCGGAAACAATAACTATCAGAAACACGGGTAAAGGCGATCTTATAATAAATTCAATAATAAACATTATAGGGACCAATGCAAGTCAGTTTAATCAAACAAACAATTGCTCGATGATATCTCCCGGTAATTTGTGTACAATTAATGTGACATTTATGCCTGCGCTCCCTTTTGGTAAAAAGAGTGCAATTATAAGTATTTCCTCCAATGACCCTAAGAGGCCAACTGTCAATGTGAAACTGTCGGGACAGGCTGCACCACCGAAGATTTCTGTCTCTCCTAAGTCACTCAATTTCGGTTCCGTGCAAGTCGGGAATACATCTTCTCCTAAAATAATAACCATAAAGAATACCAGCATATCTGACCTTGTAATAAGCGACATTAATATCACAGGTACAAATGCCGGTGAATTCAATCAAACAAACGAATGCTCGACAATATCTCCGGGTAATTCCTGCGCAATTAATGCGACATTTACACCGACAACTCCATCCGGCGCAAAAAGCGCGACAATAAGCATTTCCTCGAACGATACTAAAAAACCGATAGTTAATGTGAAGATTAAAGGCAAGGCTGTGGGTTCAGGGCTGGCGACGCTTATTTCTATTACTGTAACTCCAGCCAATTCGAGCATAGCTGTAGGAGCTACCCAGCAGTTTGCAGCCACTGGCACATATTCTGATAACACGACTCATGATATAACCGCACAGGTTACCTGGAGCTCGTCAAATACATCGGCTGCGACGGTCAACAGCAGTGGCGTTGCCACAGGCGTTACATCAGGTACATCAACCATAACAGCCGCTTTAGGGAGTATCTCTGGAAATACGACTATTACCGTGACAGCACCACCAACGCTTGTTTCCATCACTGGAACTCCAGCCAATCCGAGCATAACTGTAGGAGCTACTCAGCAGTTTGCAGCCACTGGCACATATTCTGACAACGCGACTCATGACATAACCACACAGGTCACATGGAGCTCGTCAAATACATCGGTTGCAACAGTCAACACCAGCGGCCTTGCCACAGGCGTTGCACCAGGTACTTCAACCATTACCGCCACCTCAGGGAGTATCTCGGGGAACACTACTCTTACGGTGGCATCCGCCGGACCTACAATATCATCTTTATCAACGACTTCGGCATCCCCAATGAAGAGGCTGACAATCACCGGCGCAGGATTCGACACTGCAGCCACGCTGACGGTTAGCTTTTTCGACAATAATGGCTTCAAGTTGGATGTTCCGGTTTTAGAGGCAACTACATCTTCAATCACTGTTGCCGTGCCGCCTTATATAAATCCGCCAACTGGAATGTTTGAGCCAGGGACAGTCAATATCCGAGTGTTACAAAACTCAACTGGAAGTATTGTGGCATCGAACACGCTTATCGGATTTCAAATAGGCTCTCTGCCAACCCTTACACTACCCCCCGGTTCGGTCACGGCGAATGTCTCAGGTTTCTTGGAACTCTCTCTCACGGATACAATAAACCGGCTTTCGGAACTCGATACTTCATCGGGAGGCCAGATCGACACAGCGGATCTCCGCGCTCAACTTGAGAGCATCAGGGTTCAAGACGGCCAGCTAAAGAGCAAAATACGGAATGCTATCGCTAATCCAGGCCAGGTTGAAACTATCGGCAAGATTAACTGGGTACCCATTTCACTTGATCAGGAGAGCCTTAAGATTGCCGACCAGTTAATGGTGGCGATGATAAATGATATTTTGGAGGAAATTCAAAACTATCCCGTTCAAGAAGCCTCCTCGCGCCATGTAAGAGCCCAAGCGATAGGTTGTACCCAAGTGGGAGATCCAGATCTTTGTCACATGGAGAAAATGCTGACTGGTTATGTAACAGTTGACGGTAGTGAGCAATATACTAGTCAAGAATATCTTCAAGCGGTTGTTCCGGCCGCTCGGGACAAATTGGCCAAAATAATGAATTGGTTCGCGGCAGGTGCAGCAACGATCGGGGCGGTAGCAGCTACCAGTGAAGTCACTATACCTCTTGGAGCGGTCGCCGCAATTACGCAAGTGAATGTTACGGGTATGGTAGCTCTATCCGGGATGGACTCTGCGTCGCTTTCCGCAAATTCCAATGACAAAGATGCAGCAAAACGATTGCTCGACGATTTTAACGGCACCTTAGAATTTATGCGCGATTCAGTGCTTTCTCCAATTATCGCGGCTATATCTGAAAAGGCTGGAATCTTGTATGATCTATACACTGGCTGGAAGCCTGTCTTGGAAGACAAAATTCCTGTCTTCTTGACCCAGTTAAAAACCTTCATCAATGTAGGCCCCCTGCAGTGTACCTACACATACTCCGATTGGTCGGCATGCCAACCAGACAATACACAGACAAGGACAGTTGTATCAAGCAGCCCTGCTGGATGCACAGGAACTCCGGTATTGTCACAATCATGTACCTATACGCCTACGCCCGTCTGTGGCGACGGTATCTGCGACACGCCTGGGGGGGAGAACAGCACCAATTGCCCGAGCGATTGTACCGCCGTCTGCGGCGATGGTAAATGCAGTTCTGGCGAAGCAAATACCTGTCCCACAGACTGCCAGACGAGTTCTTGCTGCGTCAGCACGAACAACTGCCCCTCCGAGACGCTGTATACGTGTGGGGTGGAGTGCTGCTGCTGTCCCTATGGATCGAGATGTAATGCCTACGGCGTTTGCTCGAATTAAAAAAGGACGTTGAATCCGGTTACGGAGATTCTTACAGACATTAGGCAGAGCTGCGGGGACGTAGTGAACCTACCCCAGATTGACGGACACTTCAAAAAGTATACAGATAAGTATAACAACGGGGGGGAAATAAGGACACTTCCCATTTTTTCTTAAAGAAAGAATGCCCGCAACGACAGATAACAAAAGATTGGCGTCAACAACTTTTCAAGAAGTCGGCAGGCCCTTCTCGAGGGTGAGTATTGAGTAGTTATTCAAAGGGAACCTGTAGAAAAAATCTTCCTCTATTCAACACTGCCAAAGGGTTTTTCTGGTACATCTTTGACGTTTAACTTCACACCTCGACCTGAATGTGAAGCACAAAATAAGGGGACATTCTTGACTAATTAAACTAATGAGATTATTCTTTTTAAAAATTGAAAAGGGATAAATGAAGGAATGCCGCGTCAAGCACGTCTGGATTCACCCGGAACACTCCATCACGTTATAGTGCGTGGGATAGAAAAGCGCAGGATAGTCGATAATGTAAAAGATCAGGAGGATTTAATATCCAGACCGGGAGGTATTGTAAAAGAAACTAAAACAACGAGAAGGAGGGGAGAACGGCAACTGTCTGATGAGCGGATACTGTGGTGAGTTTGTACAAAAAATACTCGAAGAAGCTGAAGTAGAAATTATTACACTGCCGATGAGAAAAAGGCAAAAATAAGAGAGGTTGTTAAGGAGACGTGCAGGAAGAACAATATAAAAATTGATGAGTTGTATTATGGAGGGCGAAGGCGTAATGTTTCATTCGCACGTGCGCAGGCAGCCGGTATTCTTATTGAAGATTTTGGAATAACACTTGCAGAGGTTGCCCGGAATTTAGGGGTAAAACAACATCAGCAATATTCAACATGCTGAAAAGAAAAAATGATAAGTTTAATTAGTCAAGAACGTCCCCTTACTTCCCATTATTTTCAAGGGCTGTATTTAGTAAATCGGCCATGCTCTGACAGCTATGTCTGCCAAATCGGATGCCCGCATTTCAATATTGCTTCTATTCCATTCAGAGTATTTTTCGGCCAATTCAGACGTAATTAGAAGATCGGATTCCTTGTATATTGCCTGTGCCTTTGCCGTAAATGAAGATGCCCCTATTTTTTTATTGCTCTTTGCGCGCGTCAAACAAAGGTTTCCTATATTATTCAAGCATTCCTGTATAATTTTTTTGTCAGTAGACAGTACCTTATTCCATTCACTTGACGGATTTTCCGGGAGGATATGTTCAAGATTCAGAATACTGGGATCATGACTTGGAAATTTTTCTGGCTCTTTTCCAGGATTAGCCAATTGCCATTTGATTAATTCCAGTTGCATAAGAATATATCTAGCTTTCGCTGCATTCCCCTCTATATAAGTCTTAAAATCGCTCTTAAATTCATCATCTTTAGGAACAATCGTTTTTAGCTCTTCCCAAATGGCCTGTGCGGATTTAAGTTCACCAGAAAATATCTTGGGGGCAGCTGATGCACATTGTTGTTCTAAACGGCCGGTGCGGCCGCCGCCGACACTCTGATATCGAACAATGAGCGTAACGAGCCAGTACAAGAGCCTTTCTATTTTTGCCGGCTGAAATTTGTTGAGCGCAGATAAAATTATTGGCCGGACTTGAAGGCTGCCTAATAAAGTTAATGTTTTTACGTAGCCACGTGTTGCTTCAGAATGTTCTGCCCAGATGTCACTGTCAAATGAATCTAACGCAGTATAGAGATTAACTGCCTCACTGAGCTCTTGTGAAAGCTTTATCGCGCTTGCCTTATTAGGGTATTTTGTTTTTATTTTGTTAAACAATGTGCCGCGTTGAACTCGGCCATACCGCGCTGTCCAAAAAACCTTTAAAAAATCATCAGCTTTTCTGTCACCTAATATTGTTGTCATCTTGACCCAATTGGACTGAACTTTTGATAGTTCTGGCCCCGCAGTACCAAAGAGGTAATTCTTGACCAGGTCTAATACTGATAGATCAATTCCTCTGTCATTCAGAGACTCAAAAATTACATATGCATTCCCTGACGATGCTACATCCATGTATGCCACATGGACATTATCCCTTAAGTAATCTGATAACTTGAATAATTTTTTTGCTTGTGCATTTATATCGGCGCCAGCCGCCTTAGCAAGCTTAGCAACATATTCACGGCAAGTGATAAGTGCTTCAATGAGCTTTCTTTTGGATGAGTTCCGCCCAGCTTTTTTCCTTTGATCGTCGAGATAATCATCACTCACTTGATTTGCGACTGCGTCTTCAAATATGTCTCTGTCCTTGACATTAAGTGCTATCCTAGACCTATCCTTGTCCTCCCCCAGTTCTGAGATGCCAATGTATCGCTCTTGAACCTTCTGTCCGTCCTTTTCAAACCCATTCGCGATTAACCAGTTGCGAATAGCAGAATAGATCATTGTAGATGTAGCCAATCTTTGTTGACCATCAAGTATTTGCCATGAAGCATTCTCTTCAGGCTCAACTAATACTATGAGACCAATAAAATAGTCAGGCTCGTTATTTTTTAATGCCGTGTCTATGTCTTCAAGAAATTGTTCGACTGCTCCGGTCGGCCAAGCATAGTCTCTCTGATGATCTGGTACTTGAAAATTGCCGCGCTCAGCGATTAACTTTCCAACACCGACAACATCAGCTTTCATATATTTGCTGGACATGGGCTAATTCCTTTCTCTTTATGTCTGATTATTACATTCGTTGCCGTTATATATTTTTGCGTACAACAATAATTATACCAACTTGGAGGTTCCCGCCATTAGGCAAAGTTTACAACGCGAAGCGGGACTATTTCAATCAATAAAATCATGTAAAAATAGACAATTTGTCCTTACTGATTCACAAATGAACTTTACAGGTCTTAGGCTGATGACCCCGCTGCAAATTTCGGGAAGCAAACTGAGCGCCGAAATCTTTCAGAGCGAGTGTTTCTATTCGAAGCCATTCTCGATTAGCGATAAATAAGAGTTCCTTTGAGTCTATGATAACTTCTTAACTTCGATCGATAGTCCATTATTAAGAACTTTTGTCCGTGCTCGCTGAGTCATCGCATCAGTACGGGCAAAATAGAATTTCTTCCCCGGCATAGCATTCAGTTTCATCAATGTATCACGCATGCGAGAATCTATTACGCCTTGTGGTTTTTCAGAAGCCGACGCTTCAGCAGAAATTACGATTTCACCATTTAGGACCCCTCGCAAATCTGGTTCTCTATAGTCTCCTGTCTGCCGCGGATTCCAAAACCATTCAATCTTCTCGTCTTTCAATACATCTGCATTGAGCCATTTGAGTCCCTCAAGAATAAGACTTTCGTGCATTATCTGATTCAGGTCTTCATATACCTCTTGGCGTATTTTCCTGAGAGTTGCAACGCCTTCGCCGGTAGAAGAGATAGGGCGGTCAGAGAGATTATAAATTCTGCTGACGAATTTCTGCAATTCTGAGAGCAGTTTTTTTTCAGTTTCTTGGATGTTGCTTATTTTTTCCATTGCCTTAGCTGTAGCTCAGAGTAAGCTACCCAGTAAATTATTTACTACGCTGAGAGTATACCGCAAAGCGCACTTTTTATCTTCGGGGGGCAAAGCGCAAGCTGGGAGGGGTGGAAAAGGAGCGCGCAAAGAGCGGACGGGAGAGGGTCGCAGTGGAGGGAGGAGTGGTGGTTGTCCATTGGAAAGGATGTCTACTGTATCGCCGTCTTTAACTTTAATGACTTCACCTGACTGTGAGAGGACAAAAGAGGGTATAAAAATGAAGAAAAGGCACACGAATACTTTTAGCTTCTTCATGTCTCCCCCTTTGGAGAAAATGCTATCACACT
>JBAZWR010000080.1:0-12782 GCA_041660325.1 Thermodesulfovibrionales bacterium
TACTTACCACGTAATTCAAAGAGGAAACAATCGTGAAGAGGTTTTCTTTGATGCAAAGGACCGAAAGAAGTATTTAGCGCTGCTTAAGAAATACTCCGTGAAGTGGGAATCTACGATAATATCATACTGCCTCATGAGCAATCATATTCATCTTTTGACAAAGCCGAAGTCTGACGAATCGTTGTATAAGATGATGCAGGGACTTACCCTCTGCTATACGCAATACTTTAATAGGACATATCAAAGGACGGGCAGATTGTGGGAATGCCGATATCATTCATGTATTGTAGATCATGAGAAATATTTGTGGGCCGTCGCCCGGTACGTCGAGCAAAACCCTGTACGTGCCGGTATGGTCGAGAAAGCTGAAGACTATCCCTATTCGAGCGCACGCGCCCATGTGAACGGCAGTAAAGATGCAGTCTTAGGGGAAGAACTCTTCAGTAATGACCGGAGAGCGGACTATACACTGCTACTTAGATCTGATATGCACCGGAAAGAAATTGAACACCTACGATACGTGACAAAGACTGGAAGACCTTTTGGTAATGAAGGGTTTGTAGTGGAGATGGAAAGAAAGCTTGAAAGAAGACTTTTGCAGCGACAGAGAGGAAGACCAAGAAAGAAACCTTAATAAATGGGATGTGTCCCTGTTTTAATGCCAATGCTAAACTCACTTTGGCTTTTCCTTGGAGAGCAACCTTTCACATAGAAAGAAACCTTCCAATAATTTTGAGTTACGCTACCTACACTTACAAAGTCGTATGAAATTGTCCTGCTGAATTGTGCAGATTACTTTAAAAAATACTCATAAGATTTCTTTCTGATTGCATATGTTCCTTGAAAAATAGGGGGGAATCATCTATTATTAATATTGTGAGACAGCCTCAACCACATTTGTATACACATTCAATTGTGTTCGTCGGCAACTTTAACCCTAAGATATTTCAACCTTCTTGGTTTGCCGCAGAAGGACTAATTGGTAAACAAGATGCAGAAGAAGCCAAGGTGGAAGTTATCCACCCTGATATATCAATTTTTTCGCTCGAATGGGTTAAGGTGCAGGTTTTGCGTGAACGATTTTCCGTAGAGACTAAGCAAGAGCCTTATGATGAAGCTCTCAGAGATATTGCTTTTGGTACGTTCACGATTCTTAAGCATACGCCATTGACCAAGATGGGCATAAATATGTTTATGCATTTCCGGGTTGAATCTGACGCGAAATGGCATGCCATCGGACATAAGCTAGCACCTAAAGACATATGGGAAGGAGTTCTTCAGAAGCCTGGGATGAAGTCTCTGGCAATGGAGGAATATCCTCGCCGCGATGGCTATAATGGCTATATCCAAGTTAAAATCGAACCTTCCTCACAAGTTAAACCAGGCTTATTCTTTGGCATAAACGATCATATCGCGGTTAAGGATCCAGAGAATGCAACAGGAAGTGATGAGATTGTTAATCTGTTGAAAGAGATTTGGCCCGAGTCACATAAAAGATCCGAAACTATTATATACAGTTTGCTTGAAAGGGTGTCAGCATGAAAATAGCACAGGCTGCATCCTTTGATACGTCGGGAGGGCTGAAAAATCCGTTGCATAAGGAGCTTCTTAAACAATTTACTGAATCGCATAACGACGTTCGGAAGAGATGGTTTTTGGAAGATCTGGAAAAGATCGGAACTTTTGAAGTAAAACCTGAAGAAGAAAAACCGGAGCAAGAAGAACCAAAAATTATTCAACCGATCCTTCGATTTGATCCTGCTGAACTAAAGGAGCGGGCGGTATCTCTCCAGAAATGGGAAGGGATCGTTACGGAGGTGGGCAAAGACATATTTCATGCGCGACTTCTCGATCTTACGGAAAAAAATCCTGAAGAAGAAACTGATTTTTCAATAGATGAAGTATCCGAAGACGATCGGAGCCTGATAAAACCTGGCGGTGTCTTCTATTGGAGCTTAGGCTACCTTACTACCAGAACTGGGCAAGTAATAAGGTCTTCTATTGTGAAGTTCAGGCGTCTTCCTGCATGGACAGAAAAGGAGATGAGGATGGCACAAGAACAGGCGAAGGAAATCAGACAAACAATCGGTTGGGGAAGTGATGAGTCTGCAGCCCTCACCGGATGAATTAGAAATATCTCTATTTGGGCCAGGATATGGCGAATGTGTTCTTATCCATCCAGGTGACGGTCATTGGATTGTAGTAGATTCTTGCATAGACCAGACAACATTCAGACCAATTGCTCTGCAGTATTTAGCTTCTATCGGTGTTAATGCCTCCCTGGCGGTTAAGCAGGTAATTGCAACCCACTGGCATGATGATCACATACGTGGACTTGGCGAGGTATTTAAGTCCTGCAAAAACGCTGATTTTATATGTTCGGATGCTATAAGCAATAAAGAATTTTCTGATATAGTCATGTTTTATGGCCATAAAATTATGACAGATCACTCGTCTGGTGTTGACGAATTTCGGGATGTGCTCGGTGAAATGGCTTTAAGAGCGAGAGAATCTGGGACAAAATCTTTTGCACCAGTATTTGCTGTCTCGAATAAGTGCCTCTGGAGGGTGCCAATGAAGGTGGCTGGAGTTGAATGTTCTATTCATTCATTGTCACCCTCGGACACTGCTCTTATTATGTCCAGGTTAGATATAGCCAATCTTATACCTAACATCAAAGAACCTAAGAGAAGCATACTCCCTTTTTCAAAAAACCATGCGGCCGTTGTTCTTTGGGTAACTGTAGGGTCGTTAAACGTTCTTTTAGGAGCTGACCTCGAAGAAATTGGTGACAGACGAACAGGCTGGTCCGTTATACTTAACTCATCTACTCGACCCAGAGGCAAGGCATCTGTATTTAAGATCCCGCATCATGGATCAAAAAATGCTCATCATCCAGATGTTTGGAGGAACCTGCTTGAAGACCAACCTGTGGCTTTTTTAAGCCCTTATAAGTTGGGCTCAAATATTCTTCCCACTCCAGGCGACGTTGCAAGAATATGTTCACTGACTAACTTGGCATATACGACAGCAGACCCCCCACGGGGGAAAATCGTTAAGAGAGATAAGACTATAGAAAAGATGATTAAACACAGCGGGCGAAGTATCAAACAAATGTATACCCAATGTGGTCATATAAGATTGAGAGCACGGCAAGAAGATTGCTCATGGAAAATTGATCTTTTTGATGGTGCAAAACCCTTGTGTGAAGCATCCGCTGCTTAGAATCTCACGTCAAATTTGAGTAAGAGTTAAAATGCACGTGCTACTTTCAGACGGTAATAATGCCTTCATGAAGAATTTCGAAAAGTTGACTTCAGGTGAAATCCAAACTAACCAGAACGCTGACTTGATGAAGAAATTTTGAATCATCACGCCTTTCTGTTTTTAACACCTTGTGGCTGAAGGCAACGTTTATTGATCATGGTGGAGGGCCTTTTTTTAATCAATAAAGATAAGGCACCGGAACACGGCAACTAATCGATGTTTGTCCCCGTAATCAACTGCGTCCATGAAATGCCTACAGTGAGGGTTATCAGGTAAATGTGATATCACACTTGAAAAAATCAGGCGGAGTCCCCAACATATAGATAGTGTATTGACCTGTAAATCTGACCATTAATGATTTTTCGCAAAAAGGAATAGAATTTGGATATGGTGGATAACTGCATACTGATCTTTGTTAAGTTTCCTGAAAAAGGAAGCGTGAAAACCCGTCTTGCAAAGGACCTCGATCAAGGCTTTGTGCAGACTCTCTACGGGAATTTTATCCTTGATATGCTGGGGACACTCGCCAAAGTTAAATGGCCGATAATCATATATTTCCATCCGCCGGAATCGGGAAATGCCGTTTCAAAATGGCTCGGTAAGAACTATACTTATGCCCCCCAGAAAGGCATTGACTTGGGCGACAGAATGAAGAACGCTTTTAGAGAGACTTTTGCAAAAGGATTTACAAAAGCGGTCATCCTCGGCAGCGACCTGCCTGATTTGCAAAATAATATATTGGACATGGCTTTCAACGCTTTAAATGTGAACGACATTGTCATCGGTCCTTCCGCAGACGGAGGATACTATCTGATAGGATTCAGGCATAACTCTTTTCTTCCGGAAGCATTTAAAGGAATATCATGGGGCACGGATACGGTGTTAAAAGACACCCTGAAAATATTTAGGGAGAAAAATTATAGAGCACATTTTCTTCCCGAACTGCGCGACGTTGATACGATAGAAGATTTAAAGGCATTATATGAAAGAAATAAAGATACGGCGTTTGCAAATTCAAGGACAATGCAATTTATATCGAACAACCTGAAAGAATGAAACCTGCTTTTGGTTCTTTCTCAAACTGAGCGGGTAAAGTCCCTCTCCCTTGAGGGGAGAGGGTTGGGAGAGGGTGATTAAATCAATGGCAAAAGGGTTAACGCACCTTGCAAAAGGCCTCAGAAAAAGATCAACTGATGTGGAGCAGTTATTATGGAGCCGTTTACGGGCAGGCCGCTTTGAAGGTATGAAGTTTAGACGGCAGCACCCTATTGGACAGTATATCGCCGACTTTGTTTGCCTTGAAAGAAAGCTAATTATTGAATTGGATGGCGGTCAGCATGCTTTGCCGGACGAAATCCTGAAAGACAGACAAAGAGAGGCTTGGCTTGAAAAAGAGGGCTACACTGTTATTCGTTTTTGGGATAATGAGGTTTTGACGAATACAAGCGGAGTTCTTGAAGCAATAAGGGAGAGGCTTCATCGGACACCCTCACCCTTGCCCTCTCCCCTCAAGGGAGAGGGGACTTAAGAATCGCCCCTCCCTTGAGGGGAGGGGATAAAGGGGAGGGTGTTTAAATATGGCTTTGCTTATAAACGTATTAGTAGTTTTATTATGAAAAAAATGAAATCTTCTTTTTCCATCATCATCCCTGTTCTGCATGAATCCTTAATAATTAATAGGACCATAGAACATATCCGCCGAATCGGTTCCGGTTTTGAATTTGAGATAATCGTTGTGGACGGGGATAAAGAAGGCGGCACCATCAATTTTATAAAGCATAATGATGTTGTAAAAATTGTTTCCCCTATGGGCCGTGGAATCCAGATGAATAAAGGGGCTTCTGCTGCAAAGGGAGATGTTTTGCTTTTTCTGCATACCGATACCGAACTTCCTGAAGAAGCTTTCGGCGGCATCTCGTCGGTAATAGACAATAGAGAATACACCGGAGGCGCTTTTGATCTGGGGATAGAATCCGGACGATGGATATTCAGGCTGATAGAAAAACTTGTCTTTGTTCGCACCCGCGCCACCCGAATACCATACGGCGACCAGGCCATATTCATAAGAAGAGAATGCTTTGAAACGCTTAAGGGGTTTAAAGATATTCCTATAATGGAAGATGTGGAATTTATGCGGCGGCTGAAGAAGTCAGGGTATAAAATTTCCATCATCCCGCAGAAGGTAAAAACATCTTCGCGCAGATGGGAAAGAGAGGGAGTTCTCTACTGCACTGTGAGGAATTGGGTATTGATCAGCCTTTATTCCATAGGAGTGAAACCTGAAAAACTCGTGAAGTTATATTATCCGGAATAATGCAATCAAATTGTCAGAGAAACTGCGGATGTCCAAAATAAATTTATTTTTCGATACGATAGTGTACTTATATAGATGTATTGCCAAAATATCTTTACGCAATCACCATGAACTATCTTTTAAAGATTCATCGAGTTAAATAAATTTATTTTGGATGTCCGCAGTTTCTGTTATTAGGAATGAGGAAATATCTTTCCGGGGTTCAGGATATTCTTCGGGTCGAATACCTTTTTGATGGCCTCCATAATCTCAAGCTCTTTTTTGGAAAGCTCCATGCCGATGTAACCTGCCTTTGTGAGGCCGACACCGTGCTCTCCGGAGATCGTGCCGCCGAGAGAAAGCGTCTCCTGAAATATCTTTTCAACAAGGCTTAGACCTTTCTCATACTCTTCCCTGTCCGCTTTATCAACCATAATGTTGACATGGATATTGCCGTCCCCGGCATGGCCGAAATTGACTATCTTTATGCCGCTTTGCTCTGAAATGTTTCTGAGACGTCTCAGCATCTCGGTGACCCTGTTCCTCGGCACAACGATATCCTCGTTGATCTTGGTCGGTTTTATCTGATATAAGGCGGGAGATATCGCCCGCCTCGAGGCCCATAGGTTGTTTCTTGCATATTCATCCTCTGCTATCTTTATCTCGGCGCCGAGCTTTTGGCAGATATCCACTATCTTTTCAGCCTCTTTTGTTATGACTGACGGATAACCGTCCAGTTCAATAAGGAGGACCGCCTCGGCTTCTGCAGGAAGTCCGACAGGCTTGTACTGTTCTACCGCCATTATGGCCTCATGGTCCATAAATTCGAGAGTCCTGGGTATTATCTTTGAGGCTATGATTTTTGATACGGCGTCTCCGGAGGCTTCGAGGTCATGAAAAACGGCAAGCAGGGTAACGACGTCTTCAGGCAAAGGGAGGACCCTTAGCCTTATCTTTGTAAATACCGCTAACGTTCCCTCCGACCCTACAAGAAGTCTTGCCAGATCATAGCCGACAACCCCTTTTGCGGTTTTAACCCCTGCGGTTATTATATCTCCGTTCGGAAGGACGGCCTCGATCTCCATTATATAGTCCCGGGTAACGCCGTATTTTATGGCCCTCGGTCCGCCCGCATTCTCTGCAACATTGCCGCCGATGGTGCAAAAGTTTAAGCTTGCAGGGTCAGGCGGATAGAAAAAGCCGATCCATTCCAGTTCCCGTTGAAGCCTTCCGTTGATTACTCCGGGTTCGCATATGACGGACAGGTTTTCGCGGTCTATATCGAGGATCTTTTTCATCTTCTCAAGGCTGAGTATTATCGCTCCCTTTGAAGGGACGGCTCCGGCAGTCATGCCCGTGCCGGCGCCTCGGGGAACAACCGGGATGCCTTTTTCATAGGCATATTTCATTACCTTCACAACGTCCTGCGTATTATCGGGCCAGGCAATTGCCGAAGGCGCCATTTCGATTCCGGAAGCGTCAAAGCCATAGCAGATAAGGTCTTCAGTGGCGGTGGAGATTTTAATATTACCTAATTTGTTTATTATCTGATTCATTTGCGAAGTTTACACGATTTGTACAGTCTAACCCGGATTATTCATAAATATTTCTGATTGAACTGAGGACAGAGTATTTGTGCTTTCTCCTCGGCGAATCCGCCTGAGGCGTACATTCTCGGTCGTTCCTCCCTGCGAGGCTTTTGCCTCTCTATTTTCAAATACCGTATTTGACTATCGGCAAAAAAAACCGCTCAAATACTCTATCCTCAGTTGCTGTTGCCAATTATATGAATAATATGTCTAAGTCGAATAATGCAAATAGATCGTCAAGGACAAGGAACTACGGATGTCCAAAATAAATTTATTTTTCGATACCATAGTGTACTTATATAGATGTGTTACCAAAATATTTATTACAGTTACCATGAACTATCTTTTTAAAATAAGTTTATCGAGTTAAATAAATTTATTTTGGATATCCGTAGTTTTTGCAAACTCAACCGACAGCCTGAGCTTCTACAAGCTGCATGGAGATGACTTTGGAAATACCCGCTTCTTCCATGGTTATGCCGTATATATAATCAGCCACATTCATGGTATTTCTGTTATGGGTCACAACGATAAACTGTGTATTTTTCGAGAAATCCCTTACCATATTCGAAAATTTTTCCGTATTGGCTTCATCCAGGGCGGAATCCGCCTCATCGAGGATGCAGAGCGGAGTCGGCTTAAGCAGGAAGCTTGCAAAGAGCAGGGACAATGCGGTAAGGGTCTTTTCGCCGCCTGACAGCAAAGCTATATTCTGAAGCCTTTTCCCCGGAGGCTGGGCGATAATATCTATCCCCGTCTCAAGGATATTGCCTTCATCGGTCATGACAAGCTCCGCCCTTCCGCCGCCGAATAATGATATAAAGACCTCGGAGAATTTTGTCTTGAGAGCTTCAAAGGCTTCCCTTAATTTTTTCCGGGTGGTAACGTTTATCTTGGTAATCGCTTCCTCGAGTTCGGCAATAGACCTGTTGAGATCATCCTGCTGTGTTTTCAGGAATTCATAGCGTGTGTGCAGCTCTTCATATTCTTCTATGGTGCCGAGGTTTACCGGTCCCAGTTCCTGGATCTTTGCCCTGAGGTCAAGAAGCTGTTGCTCGTCGTCTTCCGTTAAAGCTTCGACTTCTACAATATCAATCGCCAGACCGTAGTTCTGCCTTATGTGTTCATAAAGGTTTTCCATCTTCATTTTATGTTCAGCCCTCTGAATATCAAGTTCCGCAATCCGTTGGGACAGGGAATCTATCCGGCCCCTAAGCTGTTTAAGCCCGTGCTCCGTTGTCAGAAGCTCATGGTTTTCTGTATCTATAACGTCCTTTCTTTCGGAAATATCCTTTCGGTATTCATCGGCAACGGTCACCATGGCCAGTATCTTTTCTTCGCTCTCTTCCATCTCCGTTTTGCGCTGCGCAATGCGCGCCTGTATCGAGGCGGTTTCTTCTTCTAAAAGCTCCTGCCTCTGTTTCGTATCGGTTATTTCCTTTATCAGGGCTTCTCTTTCCTTGATGGTGGAGTCTATTTTCTCTTTCAGTGATGTTATCAACAGCCTCACATCGGTCACCTCTGAACGATGCTCTTCAAGACTCGACCTCCTCAGGGAGATTTCCTCCTGCAGGGAAGCGCTCTGCCGTTCGGCCTCTTCCCTTTTTGTGTCCGCCTGTCTGATCTCGTCTTCCTTGTCCGTTAGCTGCCGCTCTGTGGCTTCTTTTTCCTTTCCCAACTGTTCGATTTCCAGGGTAATGTAGGCAAGCTTTCTGTTTCTCCGTTCCCTGTCCTCTTTGTAGTTTTCAGCGGTCAGTTTTAACAAAGAGACCTCTTTTTCTTTCTCCACGATTCCCGCTTCAATAGCTTTGATGTCAGCCTCTTTTGTTTCGGTCAGCTGCCGGCCCGTATTCAGATCATTCTGCATACGGTCGATAGAAGACCGTTTAGCCTCAATTTCCGCTTCGAGTTCCCTGATCTCCCTCTTTCTCCTGAAAACGCCTTTTATCTCTCCGGCAATAACCGCGCCTGACGGTTCGATAACATCGCCGTCAAGGGTGACAAAAAAGAGATGACGTCCCGAAGCGATGAAATCAAGGGCCGTCTTCAGGTCTTTTACGATAAAAATATTTTCAAGCAGGCTTTTTGCGATGCCCGAGAACTCATCACCTGCTTTAACAACATCCAGGGCCCTGCCGATAATGCCTTCCGGGGCATTGACCGCTTCCTCCTTAACGTGGGGATGAGCAGGTATAAAGGCGGTCCTTCCAAGCCCTTTGGCCTTTAATGCGGCCACGGCTGACTGAATATCATTGAATGCGGGAAGGATAAAAGAATTCACTTTCTCTGAAAGGACGCTTTCAATGGCCTTTTCGTAGGCGTCTTCTACTTCAATAACATCGGAGATCGAAGCGATCAGATGAAAATTCGAACCTTCCGAGAGAAGCTCCTTTGTTGAATCGTCAAACAGCAGTTCCTTCAGAGATTCAATCCTTGATGTATATGATGCAAATTCTTCTTTAAGCCGTGACAATGTTTCCCTGAGAGTTTCGGTCCTGCTTTTACCTGAAGCCAGTTCGTTATAGAGATTCCCCTTTTTATCATTCAGCATCAGGAGGTTATTGTTCTTATCGAGGATCCCCGACTCAATGTCTTTTAAAGACACATCAACATCCGACAATGTCCTGTTCAGGCTTTCAGACTCTCTCATGGACGTCTCTTCCCGGTGTTTAAGGCTTTCAAGGGATGACTGCAACCGGCTTTGGTTGTTTCTCAGGCTGCCGAGTTCGTCCGATATTCTGAAAAGCTCTCTCCTTTTGCTCTCAAGCAGGTCTTCATGCTCGGACAGTTCTTCCTCAAGGGACCTTGAGAAATCGGCCTTTTCGCTGAGTTGTCCCTTCCTGTTATCCAGTTCGGAAAGCAGGTCAGCCTCGGTTTTTTCGAGTTCCTGACGCTTTGCGATAGCTTCGGTTTCTTTTGCGCTATATTCTTCTTTCTGTTGAAAAAGCCGGGAGAGATATTCCTGCTGGTTTTCTATCTCGGTTTTTGCAACAGCTATGTTCTTTTCGATTTCGGCGATTTCTCTTTCAAGACTCTGGAACTTTATCTGGACCTGTTCCAGCAGTTTTTCCTTTTCAAGAAGTTCGAGACGCTTTGTTTCCGTCCCGGTCTCTATCTTTGAAAGCTCCGCCTTTTGAACGGACTCCTCTTCCTTCAACATGTTGTATTCAGCTAATATTGACGTATAAGACTCTTTGAGAGTCTCATAGTCTTTTTTTGCTATTTTCAATTCAATGGCATTGACTTCCGATGTGAGCTTTTTATATCTCTCGGCCTTTTTTGCAAGTCTGTCAAGAAAATTGATCTGTTTCCTGACCTCGATGATAATGTCATTTATCCTCTGAAGATTTCCCCTTGAGGATTCAAGTTTGGAAAGCGCCTCTTTTTTCCTCACGTTATACTTCATAACACCCGCCACTTCTTCGATGAGGAACCTTCTTTCAATGGGTTTTGCGTTCAGGATTTCCGTAATCCTTGCCTGCTCAAGGATTGAATAGCTTTTCACTTCAAGCCCGGTGTCAAGGAAAAGGTCTCGAATGTCTTTCAGCCTGCACTGACTCTTATTCAGCATATATTCGCTGTCGCCGGAGCGGTAAAGTCTTCTCGTGACCGATGCGGAATCGGAAGAGGGGTCTCCGTTTTCTTCCCGGGCAGGCTGTCCGGCGCCGTTTATTCCCGAAAGGTAAAGGGTAACCTCGGCCATCCCCCTGGGTTTTTTGGAGGTCGAGCCGTCAAAGATAACCTCCTCCATCTTTTCACCCCTCAGACTCTTGGCGCTCTGCTCGCCCAGGACCCAGCGGAACGCATCAACAATGTTGCTCTTTCCGCAGCCGTTGGGACCGACAATGCAGGTTATGCCGGGATGAAAAGTAAAGGCGGTTTTATCTCCGAATGATTTAAATCCTATGATCTCAAGTTTTTCGATGCGCATTTTTTACATGATACTATACCCTGACCGAACATACTTATTGCAATCAGGGAAATTTTGTTCGCCCATCAGCTGCATAAAATGAAAGGCAGACATGATAAAAAACCTTTTAGACGCGACAAAAATTGTCTATATTCACCTGACGGCACTTTCAATCTTATGTGTCTTTCAGATAAATACATATCGAACAGTGATAATAGTGCATTAAGGAGTCGCCTAAAAACTTTCTTATCATATCTGCCTTTCACAATTGAGAACAATTTTTGCAAAGTTTAGGTTTTTACCCGAAAAGAGGCACTGCTTGCTTCCGTTTTTTAGTATTTAGTATACCTTTAGTCAGAGGTTTTTGAAAAGGGCGGAGCAGTCGGTTCCGTTTCCTGTTCCGGGGCTGTCTCCTCGGTTTGGGGCTGGGGGATAGGGCTTTCGATGACCGGTTCTTCAGGTTCGGAAGGGAATTCCTTGGCATAGTAATAACTCAGGATAATGGCGATAATCACAAGGCCGAGATAGGTCTGAAAGATATAAGAGAACAACTGATAGGGGAATGAAAGGATCGTTCCGATTATCGGTATCAGGGTAAAGGGATAACTGAACAGACCCATTAAAAAAACGGCAAGCAAATATCCCGTGAAAAGTACGGTATAAAGCCAGAAGCCGTTGGGGTATTTCATAAGAAACCGAAAGGCCTCTTTAATGGATTTAAAAGAGCCGGCGCCGATAAAAAAGAGGGCGGCAAATCCATAGACCGTTATCGAAAGTATGCCGATGATCAGGATCAGGGCAAGGATTATCAAAATCAGGGAAAAGAACGTTCCAAAAAAAAGGGCAAGGGTCGAATCCTGACTCTGCGCAAATGATACAATAGCCGCTATGCCGCCGCCGAGAAGCCCGAGGAAAAAGGCGGCGGCTATAAAAATCAGCCCTATTACAGAGGTAAAACCGAGAAGACGGAGGAAAAGCCTTTTGGCTTCATCCATAAATATGCGTGTGGAAAATTTCAGGCCCTTCTCTTTAATCGACCTTCCTATGACGCCTATGGAACCTCCGAATATGTAGATCCCGAATACCGTGGCAACAAGAATATACAAAATAATGCTTGCAAGGATGAGGAGCAAAAAACCGATATATTTCGACAGGATTTCGGAGGGTCCCCTGAGCGTACGGAAGATATCGCTTATGTTGGTCAGTCCCGTAAGGTCAATGCCGAATATGATGAAGGCTATGGCGAGCGGTATGCCGACAATAATGAAAAACAGGACGATGCTTAAAAAAAACATGCCGGCTTGTATCAGCACAAGCTGCCAGTTTCTGTTAATGAGTTCAAATCCGTCTTTGACGGCCTTAATATATTTCATTGCTGTCCTCTACAACGATCTCCTCATAGACATTATCAGGCAATTCTTTAATAAACCGTGAAGGTCTTAAAAACCCAAGCCCCTGCCATTCCTCGGAAGTTACCGGATAACAGAGATAAAGTTCATCCCCGGCCCTTGTTACCGCGACATAGAAGAGCCGCCGCTCCTCTTCTTCAGAGTCGGTCTTCAGTGCCCTTGCCGAAGGGAACCGGCCGTCATTTAAACCGATGATAAAGACCGTTTTCCACTCAAGGCCCTTTGCCTGATGCACTGTTGAAAGTATAACACATTCCCGGTCTTCGGCTGCGTCTTCCGCCTCTTCGCCGGCTGCATTTTGAAGGCTCATATCG
>JBAZWR010000081.1:0-12631 GCA_041660325.1 Thermodesulfovibrionales bacterium
TTAAAAGTGCCGCCTTCAGCAGTAGTTCCTGATTGTGCGAAGGCCAAAAAGAACCCCCTCTCTTTTTCATATTCATACTATTTTTTCATCCTATTGGATTCATCGTTAAATTAGGTGCTTCATGAATGATGGACGGCTTTCCGGAAAGACATACCAGTACGAAAGGTTTTTTGCCACACCACGCGGGATAAAAGGCACTAAGATAAAATAGGCGCTGACGGCTATTTGCTTCCAGACAGGAATATCAGTTTCATTCCATATAGCGCGAAAGCCCCGCAGGACAAGCCTTATTAGGCTCTCATTTTTTATGAGACTATGCTCCGGGCATATGAGAAGGAGCGCTAGTTTTTTGGCAATGATAACCGTTGGATCGAAACAAGGCTGCAAATTCATTTTATTTGCAGCCTTGAGAATAAGGGCTTCACGTCTATTCCTCATTGCGATTTCCCTGACAAGCCTGTCTTTGTATGATTTGTATTTCACCAGGGAAGAGGCATTCGATCCATGCACTCTATAGTATCCGAGCGTTTCCTGTACAGCGGCTATCTCTCCATAAATCGGAGCATGAAGATGCAGGTAAGCATCAGTATATAAATGCCATTCGTCTTCCGGGATGGGCATGATGAGTTGTAAAAACCAGCGTCCAAATGCATTACCGCTTGTCGGGGGTGTGTTGTAAACGCCCTCTTGCATAAATTTTGTTTTCAAGTCGCCAAAAGGGAGATGTGTACCGGCAGGAGGACAATAGCTATTCAAGAGATTCCCTTCGGCGTCTATCCACTGAAGCCGGTAATGGACTTTGGATATTTCCGGATACCAGACCTTAACTACCTCCTCAACCGCATTCAGGCAGAGGCTATCATCAGAATCAAGAAATATGATAATATCTCCGTTACTGACAGAGAATCCCGCATTGAAAGCCGAGGCCTGTCCTCCGTTTTCTTTTAAGACAGCGGTAATCCTCTTACCGTAAGAAGCTATTCTCTCGCGTGAATTATCCGTAGAGCCATCATCAACAACAATGACTTCTGTTTCTTTGTAAGTCTGGTGAAGGGCGCTGTCAATAGCTTCAAACAGAAATCTTCCGTAGTTATAGCTCGTTATGATTATACTGACCGATGGCATACGTTATTGCCGGAGCAGATCATGCACCATTTGATAATGAAATAAAGACAACCCGGCGTCAATGGTAATCACTGATCCGGTAGTGAATTTCGAGAAATAGTCTGAGGCTAAATAGACGGCAGCCCGGCCGATATAACAGGGATTGATCGAAGTCTTATGGAGGGGAGCATACTTGAAATCGAAAGGCATGCCCTGTTCATTTTCCGATACCCAGCCGGGAGCTATGCCATTGACTCTAATCCCCCGGGAAGCGAGGTTCAGAGACAATTCCTTGACGGTCATTCCCAACGCGGCCTTTGAGGAACTGTAACAGAGCCATTTGATAGGGACAGACTGGTGTATGGAGGTAACAAACAGAATACACCCCCGAATGTTAGAGGATATCATCATTTTTGTAATAAGTTTTGTGAGATACATCGGCCCGAACACATTCGTATTGAATGTCTTATGCCATTCCGTCAGATCGAGATTCTGGATATCATCATTCTCGAACTGAATACCGACATTATTGACGAGTATATCGATGCCGAGCTTCTCCTTCACCAGAAAACTATACAGGGCGTCACTATCTTCCGTCTTTGATATATCAGAGACAAGGCCTTTGGACCTTACACTGTATTCCTTTAATTCCTGTTCTAATTTTATGCATCGTTCCTGATCAATGTCCGTAAAAAAGACATTTGCGCCCTGTCGCGCCATTTCCAAAGCAATGCTTCTGCCGATGTTTCTCCCTGCGCCTGTTATGAGAGCATTCTTCCCTGACAGCAACGCATTATCCATTACAAGGAAAGATGATGAATTGGGGGTATGAATTAATGGCTCAGAATCATTGACCGAAGACGACTGCGAAGAAGCTTTATTCCAGCCTCTCAGGACACTCAGGAGAGATACTATCCGTTTTTTTAAGTTCATATCTTTCAGGGATTATCTCTTATCCGGCCTGAAGCGCGTCTCCGGTCAAGAGAAGCCTTCAGTATCCTGACATAATCAGTCCTTGAATCGCGGGCACGGATACCCATATTATCGGTATGTAATCTTCTACCCAACACTACCTCAGGCAAGATGAAGCTTTTCATGCCCTGTTCCTTTGCTCTTATGTACCAGTGTATAAATTCTCCTATTTGCCGGTTGGTCTCAAATGATCCTACACGAACAAATGATTTCCTTTTTGTGACCATTGCTCCGGCACAGTATCCGGGCATTTTTTCATCCGGACAGTATAGGTTACTTTTTTGGTTCTCATCCAGCTCCGGGCTAATAAACTGTTGAACGTGGCCAAATACGAAATCCAAGCCGGGGTTGCCTTGAAAAGCAGCAATCTGTAGTATCAATTTATCCTTCATCCATATGTCATCGGCATCAAGAAAGGCTAAATAGTCCCCTCTCGCTAAATTTACGCCGGAATTCCGTGCGACACCTAACCCGCTGTTGGGTTGGTAAAAGTATTGTACCAACGGGGAAAAACGTTTTGCCACTTGATCGCTCCCATCTGTTGATCCATCGTCTATCACAATAATCTCGATTGGCTGATAGCTCTGGGCCAAAACACTTTCAATAGCTTCAGCCAGATACCGCTCACAGTTGTAAACCGGGATTATTACGCTTACAAGGGATCTATTTCCCATTGTTTCAACCATCTGATATTTCACTTTTCTGTACAATCTTCATTCTTACTTCCTGCAGAGGTATCTTGTTGTTTATTATATTCTTCTTTGTAAGAAGAGACTTTTGACAATTCTCTGTCTAATCCGCTTTTATGTCGTCGCCGGTCTATTGAATTCTTTAAGATCCTGATTATGTATGTATCTCCTATTTTTTTTTGATTCGTCAGGTTATGCTTGTGCCGTCGATAAAAGAGTGTTACCTCTTTATGTATCAACATTGATACCCCAAGTTCCCTTGCCCGCATGAACCAATCCCAGTCATCACCGTAATACAATGTTTCATCGAATAAGCCTACTTTGTCAAATACAGATTTTCTGAAAACTCCGCTTCCTAAAGTAAGAGCAATCTGAGGATCAGAAGAAACCTCCCATTCATGCTTGCTATCTGTAATTCGATACAGCAGAAACTGTAAGTGCCCCAGAACGATTTCAGCTGATGAATTATTGTCCAGACGCTCAAGCTGGAGGGACAACTTGTTATTACTCCATAAATCATCAGCATCTATGAAACCTATCACGTTACCGTTTGCCATTCTCAATCCCGTGTTGCGTGCAGCAGGTGGTCCGCTGTTAGGCTGAAAAACATAGCGGATATTATCATGGAAGCCTTTAGCGACATCTGCACTGCCATCTGTTGACCCATCGTCTACTACAATTATTTCGATCGGCCGATATGTCTGAGCCAACACACTTTCAATGGCTTCAGCCAGATACCGCTCACCGTTGTAAACAGGAATGATTACGCTTGTCAGGGGGTTATTCATGATAGACCTACCATTTCACGTTCTTAATTCCTAAGCGTCCATATTCACGCCAAGTTTATACTCTCTACGTAAAGAATTATAGCAAACAATAATAAATTGACCTATTAATAATTAAAATTCTTTATGCCAGTCATATTTTCTGTTATCCTGCATGGTTTTCAGAAAACCATGGACACGAAATTCAGGTATATTAAGCATTCGTCGGGCTCTTGATTTAACGCTTTTCAAAAAACGGTCCGGGAATAAAAGGGGATTGTAGCAATCATATGTGGCAACGTATTCAACCACTTTTTTTATCGATGGTAGCTGTATATCATCAAAAACGATAATTCCTCCGGGTTTCAACATTTTGTTAATATAGAAAAAGTCTACTAATGTGTGATCAAAGGTATGAAAACCGTCTATCAATGCGAAGTCAAATGTCATGCCTTGTTTAAGCATTCCGGGCAGACAAATCTCCGACAATTCCTCGTGAAACGTAAAGACGGTCTCAAATCCAGCCCTTTTTAGATTAAAAATACCTACTGTACCCCAACGGCTACCCTGAAAGGCATCAATGATGTGATAGGTTATACCCTGCATGCCTTTGATTGCATCACAGATAAATAACGATGAAATCCCGTAACCAAGTCCGATTTCCAGCAAATTATGTGGCTGGTGATCATTAATCCATTGTTGAATAATTTCACATTCTGCCTGGGGAATGTGGGAATGCAGTCGTAAAGCTTTTCCATCAGGTGTATAGACTAAATTCGTTTCAAGTATTTCACTGAGAATAGTATTCATATTCTAATTGCTTCTCCGGAGTCAGATGATTGTCCCACTGGAGAATACCCTGAGACCTCATCATTTCTAAGTCAAGAGTCCGTCCATCCACAGCCCGGATAATCTCTGCATTGGATAATCCGAATACTGAAGCCTGAGAAAGAAACATGGCTCTGCGTTTGATTGACCGTGCCATATTCAGTACAAATATTTGATCGAAGTGATCTCTAATCATGTGTTACCGTTATTATTTACTCCGCGAGCTCCGTTCTTTTCGACTAAATGCAACAGCTCTTCCTCTAAGTGTCTGAATATTGTTCCCCAATCATAGCGTTCCTCGACAAGCCTGCGGCCATTCACCCGTAAGGTATTCGCTAAAATATTGTCAGATATAACCTGCAACACAGCATCTGCAAATGACTCGGCATCATCGCGGATCAAAATGTGGCGCCCGTCCATGAGAGGTAAGCCTTCACATCCGAGGCTCGAAGATACCACAGGAAGCCCCATTGCGAATGAAGCAAGGATTTTTAAGCGTGTCCCTCCTCCCAACCGCAACGGAACAACAGTAAGGCAGCACTGTGAGGCCACTTCACGCATGCTATCAGGATTCGCAATCACCTCAACACGGGAATCGGATGCCAATGCCATAACAGACTGTGGCGGATGAAGCCCTGCAATACAGACGGAAATTCCCGGTTCTTTTCGCCAGATGAATGGCATTACAAACTTTACGAGGAATGACGCTGCGTCGGTATTAGGATAATAGTCCATTGTCCCCATAAATAATATTTTACGGGAGGCGGCGTTTGGAATCAGACCGACCATATGTGTGTTCACACCATTTGGGATCACAATAGTCCGTCCGAAGGGACACCGGCTGTCCATTTCCTGTTTGTCCTTCTCGCTCACCGTAATTCTCAGAGGAAATGACGGCCACATTTTATTTTCGAATTCCGCCATAAGCATCCACGTGGCTTTCCAGAATGCCCTGTTTTTTCTTAAGCCGAATATCTTTGCCTCTGTAATATTTGGGAGATCAGCATATTGCCGGAATATATTCGACTCGATGTTATGCTCATGAAGAATAGTACAGGCAGGAAGCAGGTCATGATAGTGCGACATAAAAATAAACTCGATAATTGCCGCGTCAAAATTGAATGACTGTACTTCTTTAAGCGTTTTCAGCATTTCGGTTGTTCTGAACGTTCTTGCAGGCCATGGCAGCTTTTGTAAATCCGGAAGATCAGGAGTTAAGCGTTTCTGCGGATGTTTTACTGCAACCGCCTTGGCACAGGAACTCTCGATCGACTTTTGCATCCCATATTCTTCCTCAGTAAAGGCATTGTATACAACTGTAAGATTATGGCGCCGGCCAAGGTACCTGATGAGTTCCCACTGCCGTATGCGGCCTCCCGAATTCGGTGGGTACGGCGAAAATGGAGAGAGCATTAAAATTTTCATGAAATAATTATTCTTTCCATATTATTTCAAATTGACGGGTTTTTATGGATATTCTATTTTTGTACATTGCCTACTGCTCATTTATCAATCCGCCTATCACATTCGGAATCCGGGTCAAATCTGTGCCGAGGTCCAGGTGATAGCAGCAGGGTACTTGATGAACAAAAAGATGCATTATTTGAACAGATTCCCTGCCGGCTCGGGCAAGCTGCGACATAGTGCTCAGTGCAAGAGCCTTCAGGGCTTCCATCGGAGAAGCAGGCGTCAATGTCGTTTTTGTCCCCCCTGAAATACGGGGCAGGAGAATCGCGCGAACAGGAAACCCTGTTGCTATTTTCTTTGCAAAATATGGGTAGAGAAAAAACACGGCCTTTTCTTTATCCATGCAATCTCTATTGCTAAGGGTAGGCATCAGGTGAGGTACCCTCTGTATGTTATCTGCATTCAATTTTGCGGAACTGTAAATGCTGTACGCATAAGGAACCGGATCTGCTGCAATCAAACAATAATCATCGCTCACATATAACATATCTTTACTGAGACATGATAATACCGTAGTTGATTTACCGGAGCCGCCTTTCCCGGCCAATAGAACTCCACCGCGGGAAGTGCCCACTGCACCGCTATGGACAAATTGAAGACCATGACGGTTCATCCACCAGTGCAGAATCGTACGCAGTGGCGCGCTTATTTCATAGCTTGGGAGCTGCCGGGCGTCATATGTCCAATAGAGAGCCAGGTTGTTCCTCTTGTCCAGCATGCTCAGTGCAGCAGCGCTCCAGTTGTAGGCGGTGCAGATGCGGTCATTGTTGAACCCCCGCACGTCTCCGCGCCTTGTGTACACGCTCTGCATATCTCCATTTGGATTGAAGACAGTATATTTCCCCCATGGCGGAGGCGGCATCCTTGTGTGTGTAGAGACATCATCCCAAATACAGACAGTTAACGCGGGCTTCAGAACGGGTTCCGTCTTCAGATGCTCAATTGCTTGAATGAAACTCGGGATGAGAGAAGATCCGGCAAGGCACAACCGCATACTATGGCCGCCGATGTTATAAAACCGTTCGATGGAAACGCCTGTGGTCTGCTCAGCCTTCTGAAAAATCCGGTAAGCTGTTTCAAAAAAAGTTTCAGGGCTTGTATCTCTTTCCTGGATTGATGTATCAGAGGGGCCTGCCGGCTCAATAACCATGTTTACGTATCGGCAGTCTTTACATTAGGCCAGCCTGTTTCATCAACTTCATGGATCGGATCCAGGAGAAGTAAATCCTGCATATCGCTATATTTATGCAGCACAGGAGTTGCAAAGATGCTGCGTTCTTTCATTTGTTCTGTTTCATCCTCGGGACCGATGTGCGCTTCGCTTACATATCCATGAGATTCATTGATTGCAATAAGATTTTCCTGCTGCATTTCGTCGACAAATTGATACATAGCCTTTTCAATCTCTTCTCGTTCACCTGTATATTGAGAAGCAATAGTTTCGATAATTCTATGCATCGGAACATTCTTTACGATACATTCCCAAATGTCGGCGCCCACTTTATCAAGGCTATAATAATTGCCGCTGTCAAGATTGACGATTACCGTCTCTCCGTCAATCGTTTCATGGATGACTTTTGAACTATTAATTCTAAAGTGTACGGATTTGTCCATTGGTTATGTCTTCTTTGTTGAATTTGCAATATTAAAGAATTGTGACAGTATATCACTTTCCAACAGCTAACACAAGCTTCCGAATTGCCTCAAATCTCCTGACTGTAAGTGCTATACTGCCGATTTTCAGAAGGAGGCAGGATGGCAGGAAAGGACATAATCATAATGCGGCAGAAAGAGTTAAGCGGACCCGAAATGAAAATTCATCACTCAATTTTCCTGAAGTCGATGAATCCCTGTTCCACGTCCGTATGAATCAGCTGCACACGAATCCTGCGGCCTATGTCCATACCTTTGAACCCTTGTACCAATTTCCCCTCAATAGGCAGTTGAAGAAGCCGGACCCATGTGCCTTTGGTAGCCGCACCGGTTACTATGGCATCAAATCGTTCTCCGACTTTTGATTCCAGAAGCATTGCTGCCGCAGATTTTTCTACCTGACGTTCAACCTTCTTGGCTGCATCCTCTTCCTCTGTACAGTGTTTGGCTAATGACTCAATCTCATCTTTGTCATAGGGCACGGGGTGTTCATATATCGCAGCCTTCAGCAGCCGCTGCGTAACAAGGTCCGGATATCGGCGGTTAGGGGCTGTGGAGTGGGTATAATCCTTGACCGCAAGGCCAAAATGCCCTTCTGAACCGTCTCCCGGAAATTCGACCATGTATTCACCCGGTCCCAGCAGTTTAATGATAGATAGAGAGAGATCGGGAAAACGCAGAGGGTCGTCGCTTTTCGCTTTCAACAGGAATTGCTCCAGCGCCTTTGAATCAGGCTCCGGTGGAAGCACGAAACCTGACTCTGAGGCAATCTCCATGATTCGGTCCCAGCGTTTGGGGGTGTGGACTACACGCCGCAGCGAGGGAAACATTTTGGAATTAAGATAACGAGCGGTCACGCCGTTAGCCGCAATCATAAAGTCCTCAATAATATCTTTAGCCCTGTTCTTCCTTTCGACTTCAAGGTCTCTGATCTCATCTGCGTCAAATACCGGGCGTGCCTCTATGGTTTCGAGATTCAGGGCTCCGTGCACGTGGCGGAAAGCCTTCATGCTTTGGGCCATCCGGTCCTGTATGCGAAGGTTCTCGCCAAGACCATCGACCGCACCAAGCGCTTCCGGCATCGGCCCGTTACCTTCAAGCCAGGCAGCAACGCTATTGTATGCAAGCTTTGCATGGCTGCGCACGGTTGCTCTATAGATATCAGAAGTCCGGAGCGACCCATCCTCGGCGATCACCATTTCAATGACGATGGCAAGACGGTCTGCCCCGTAATTGAGGGAGGTAAAATCGGTTGACAATTTTTCGGGAATCATAGGAAATGTCTCGGCAGCAGTATAGACAGAGGTAGTATTATGGCGGGCATGTTCGTCGATTGCCGAACCCTTCTTGACAATGGCGTCCACATCAGCCACGGCGACAAGGATCTTCAACTTGTCTCCCGGCATTGCCTCGGCAGCGGTAAGCTGGTCCAGATCGAGCGAATCGTCATTGTCAATTGAACACCAGGGGAGGTCCCTTAAATCATGTACCGGCTCTTCAGTTTTTGCTGCAGGAGCATTGATCCTGTCGAGCTCCGATAGTGCCTCACGGGAAAAATCAGGAAACAGTCCACGCCCGATCATTGCCCGGCGGGCAATTCTTTGCAGTATAGCGCGATGACTTTTAGCGTTCAAATCCATCATAGATTAACTCCTGTTTCTCTTGTCTTTTTTAAAATCTCACCTTTTTGTAAAATACCTTTTTTAACACTTCGGCAGAGACAATATACAGAATCACGATTACTGCCATTAATACAAGAAAAGAAATCGGCAATGTTGTAAAGCCAAAAAGCCTTCCTCCAATTTCAGTGAAAGGCAAAACAAGTGTAACGCAGATGACCAGCAGTGTTGCCGTCAACAGATATTTCCCGGGAATGCTCTTAAAGAAGGGCATCCTTGTGCGAACAACGAGCACAACTAATGACGCTGAGATGACTGATTCCAAAAACCAGCCGGCCCTGAATTCCTCCGGTGAGGCATGCAAGATGAAAAACAGTACTCCAAAGGTGAGATAGTCAAACACGGAACTAAGAAGACCGAAAGTCACCATAAACTTGCGTATAAAAGATATGTTCCATCGGCGGGGTTTTTCTACTAATTCTTTGTCCACGTTATCTGTGGCAATTGTCATCTCCGGAAAATCCGTGAGCAGATTGGTAAGCAGGATCTGCTTTGGAAGGAGAGGGAGAAAGGGCAGAAAAAGAGAGGCCCCTGCCATGCTGAACATATTGCCGAAATTAGCGCTTGTCGCCATAAACACATACTTGAGGGTATTGGCAAAAGTCGTTCTTCCTTCCCGCACGCCCTGCACAAGGACGGCAAGATTTTTTTCCAGCAGTACGATATCCGCTGCGTCTTTTGCCACATCAACGGCGCCGGCTACAGATATGCCTACGTCTGCTGCATGAAGCGCTGAAGCGTCGTTTATGCCGTCTCCGATGTAACCCACAACATTTTTTGCCTTTTTCAGCGCAAGGATGATGCGCTCCTTCTGATTAGGTTCCACTTCCGCAAAAACATCCGCTTCATTTACCTGTTTGAGCAACGCTTCATCGCTCATCCGCCGAATATCGGTCCCCGTAAGGATCCTTGAATTCGATAATCCGACCTGCTGACTTAGATGGGAAGCGACCAGGTGGTTATCTCCGGTGATGACCTTGAGCGAAATGCCGAGGCGCCGGAGTTCCGTGATGGTTTCAACGATTCCGGGTTTCACCGGGTCAAAAAGAACAAGGGATCCCAGGAACGTCATGTCAGTTTCATGATCTTTTGTGATTTGCGAAGCAGATCCTACATCCCGGCAGGCAACACCTATCGTGCGTAAGCCCCGGCTGCTGAGTTCCTCGAAACGGCGTTGTATCTCTCCGCGAACTCCCGCTATATCCACAATTGCGCCACTCGAATCTTCCGCTGTTGAGCATGCATCAAGGACATTTCGTAATGCCCCTTTCGTAATCATAAGATGTGCGTTACCTTTAGAGACCAGGATGCTCAATCTTTTACGAACAAAGTCGTACGGCTCTTCATCAAGCTTCTGATAGTCGGACAGATCAAACTTGCGATAGGAGCATATAGCTTCATCGATCGGGTTTGTGAATCCCTTCTCGTAAAAAGAATTGAGATAGGCAAAGAGCATCACTTTTTCGCTCTCATTTCCATTTACATCAAGAGCAGATTTCAAATGCACAACACCTTCGGTTAGCGTGCCCGTCTTATCAGAGCACAGGACATTCATGCTGCCGAAGTTTTCGATAGAGGCAAGTCGTTTAACAATTACCTTTTTGAGCGCCATTTGTTTTGCGCCGTGGGCAAGGTTGACACTGATAATAGCGGGAAGCAGTTGCGGAGTTAATCCGACAGCAAGCGCCAAAGAAAAGAGGAATGAATCCAAAACCGGGCGCGCCAAATATACATTCACTGCAAAAATGATAATTACCAAAAGCAATGTAACTTCCATGAGGAAGTAGCCGAATCTCCTGACGCCGCGCTCAAATTCCGTCTCGGACGGTCTGAGCGCCAACCGTTCGGAAACCTTGCCGAATTCGGTTTCCTTGCCTGTGCGGACAACGAGTGCTTTTGCACTGCCGCTGACTACATGTGTTCCCATAAAAAGAGTGTTCGTCCGCTGAGCAAGCGGAGTTTCTTCCGGCAATATTCCCGGCATTTTATCTTCAGGGTATGTTTCACCTGTCAGCGAGGCTTCATCCACAAAGAGGTCCTTGGATTCGATAATCAGGCAGTCTCCCGGAATAACATCGCCGGCGTTGAGTAAGACGATATCTCCGGGTACTATCTCCTCAACAGGGATTTCACTCATAAGACCATCGCGTAGCACCTCGGCTTTTATTTGTACAATGGACAGCAATTTTTCGATTGCATTTGCCGCTCCCCGTTCCTGCCAGAAGCCGAGAAGACCGCTTACTAAGACAATTGCCAGGATGATACCGGCATCGACAGGATCACGCAAGAAAAATGACAACCCGGATGCAAAGATAAGGATAAGGATGATCGGGCTTTTGAATTGAGAAAGCAAAAGGGCAAGTGAGCTCGATCTCTTCCTGGGCTTCAGAAGATTAGCGCCATAGCGGATATAACGCTGCCGTGCTTCATCATTTGTCAGTCCTTGTGGAGTTGTTTGCAGTTGCTGAAGAAGTTCGGCAGCGGGGATGCTCCAATCAGTTCTCAATCTGCCTTCTCTGACGCCGCGAACATCGTCGCAAGGTTCTAGTGTCTATGCACTCACTGCGGGCCTTTTTAAAATAATATAATATCATCCGTACAGCTTCTCCATCAGCCAGGCCATGTTCTCCGCCAGATCTCTTAGGGTAGACAAACCTTCCTTATCATTCTGCATATCTCCGGGGTCTCTGCCAAAGGCCAGGTTCCAGTAAGACGACCCGGGTATGATCATGTGGTTGATGCCGAAAAAGTAATTGATCGCCGAATAGACGTCCGTGCCTCCCGCCCTTCTTACGGCCACAACCGCTGCTCCGACTTTCCTTTTGAAGAGGTAATCATTGGCAATGGCGACAAGACCTGCCCTGTCGATCAGGGCTTTTACTTCCGTAGAAACATTCGCAAAATAGGTCGGGGACCCGATAATAATGGCGTCAGCCTCTATCATTTTCTCCATAAACATATTAAATGCGTCATCCCGAATGCACTTGTTGTTTTTCTTATCAAAGCATTTGTAACAAGCCCTGCACCCGCTGATGTTTGCGCCGCCAAGCTGGATAAGCTCGGTCCTGATGCCTTCTTTTTTCAGCGCTTCAAAAACCGTCTGAATGGCCTGGTAGGTATTGCCTTTTTTCCTCGGACTCCCGTTAAATGCAAGGACTTTCATGTTCAGCCTCCCTTTAGTTAATAAGACAAGCCCGTTACCCTGATGACTTCATCTACGGTGGTTATCCCCTGGAGCAGTTTCTTGATGGCGTTTTCCCTGAGCGTGTTCATGCCCTGTGCCTGGGCGGTTTTTTTAATGGTCAGGGGCGACGCCTTTTCGTGGATTTGTTCGCGTATTTTTTCGTCGATCTCCATGACTTCGAAAATGCCCGTTCTTCCAAGATATCCCGTGCTCCTGCACTCTTCACAGCCTCTGCCGATTGATACCTTATAATTCTTCACTTTTTCATAATCAAGTTTCAGGATATAGCAT
>JBAZWR010000082.1:0-12588 GCA_041660325.1 Thermodesulfovibrionales bacterium
GTTGAGGGCTATCTCGAGTTTTTTAAAACCTCCTTTGAACCCGAGACGTTTTGAGCCAAAGCAGATGTCAAAGTGAGGCATATCGAACTTCAGGTCCGGCATGGCTCTTATGAGAAAAGGGATGTCAAAGGCCGTCCCGTAGAATGTTATAAGGTATTTATACCTGGAAAGTTCCCGCCTGAGGTTATCGGCGGAAAGGTTTACATTCCGGATAAAACATTTATAGTCATGTCCGTCGTATAAGCCTACGACGGTAACATATCCGCCTTTATCAGGCATAAAACCATTCGTTTCGATATCAAGGCAGACTGCATCATCCCTGAACTTTTCAAAAAGCCGCCAGTGTTCACGCCGCTTTATGGTGCGGGCAAAATATCCCGCATTTGCATTGTCGAGTTCTTCCATGGCTGAAGACAACTGCCCGTCAAAACAAGTCTTCTTGTCCGGACTTATGCAATCCATATCAGGGGTATTGATGAAATCGGACCAGGTGAGTATACCGTTCCTCCAGAGCCTTTTTTCTATCCTCTCGCCGATACCGGACAATATGCTGAATGTGTTTTGTATCATACTATCATTATGCAACACCTGCTATTGATTAATCAAAACAATCCGAAGAAAGGCTGCAACTAAAGGGAGTATGATTAAGTACCTAAACGTTGCAAATCAGGTTCTCAATTTGAAAGGCAGACAGGATAAAAAAGCTTTTAGGCGACTCATTAATGCACTATTAACACTGTTTGATATACATTTATCTTAAAGACACATTAGGTTAAAAGTGCCGTCAGGTGAATATGGATTATCTTTTGTCGCGTTTAAAAATTTTTTATCATGTCTGCCTTTCAGTTAATGCAACTAAAGGGAGTATTTAACCGTGCGCGCCTTCGGCTTCCTGCAGACCTTTTAATGCGCTTTTGTTGGCGGGGTCTTTTTGAGGGCCTTTTCAAAGGTGGACTTCGCTCTCAGATGGAACCCGAGTTTGAGGTAGATATGACCCAGTTCCGCAAGGTATTCAACGTTAAACGGTTCAAGTTTTACAGCCTGACTAAGCGCTTTTGCAGCCTGATGATGTTTCCCCATTTTTTCAAAGGTCAATCCAAGGTTGAAGTGATAGGCCGGCACGGCGCCGTCAAGATATGCGGACTGTCCGAAGAAGTCGCTTGCCCCGGCGTAGTCGCCTTTTCTGAAGGCTTCTTCGCCTTCAAGGAACCTGATCCTCGCGAGTTCTTTGTTATTGCTATGCAGTTTTGCAGGATTTACGGTGAGGTTATTGTCATATTGGTTTTTTTCAACAGGACTGGAAAGGACCTTATATGCCTCTGTCAGACGGGAAAATATCGCGTTTAGCTTATCCTTCATAGTCTCGGAAGGCAGATACAAATGTCTGTCGGGATGGAATTCCTTGGCAGCGGTGTAGTATGCCTTTTTTATCTTATCAAGGGTCGCCCATTTTTCAACATTGAGGAAACTATAGTAGTCCGCGTACTCAAGCTTTTTAAAAATATCTTCAACCTTTTTCAAAAAGTCGGGATCAGCCTCAGGCTGCCGTTCTTTCAGTATATCTTTTTCTACGGTGTCTTCCTGCATGCCTTTCTCCTTTATATCGATTATCCTCGTATTCAAAAGAGCATAAAGGGTTCTCATGGTTTGAAGGGCGTCAATTGGAGAGATGGCCGTTATTTCACCGATGCTCTTCCTGCCGTCTATGGCATAGAGAATTGCCTTATCGTGCGTATCCAGCTGAATATCCTGAAACAGGTCCATAGGGTCCGAAGAATAACATAAAACGGCGTCGTTCCCAGGCATTGCTTCTTTAATGGAAGCGGTACTTTTCATGCTTTTGACGCCCCGGTAAATAAGGTTTGCCGCGCTTAATTTCAGGGTTATGAGTTTTTCCGATACAATAGGTCCCTCAATCATAACAAATCCGCCGTCTTCCCACTGGAACAGGGTGAGGATAATCTGTTCGACCTGTCTATTTACGGCAAGAATAAGATCTTCCGGTTTCAGAAAACCAAGTTCCACCAGAATCGAACCCTGACTTTTTCCGCTTTTCTTTGAGATATTAATCACCTGGTAATATTGATCGTCCGTGATTTTTCCGGTGTGGAGCAAGACCTCAATAAACCGGTCTCCTGCCATGTTTGAAGTGGCGTATACCATGTCGCCGTTTTTAATATAAATCCTTTTAATGCTGAGGTCTTTTGACACCTCAAGTATGCCGTTCTTTTCGCTTCTGTGCATATCCAGTAATACGTCGGCAAGAGGATAGTTTTTTAACCGTCCGGAAATGGCTTTTCTCTCGATACCGCCCGATAGACGCGATGAATTTTTCTTCGACCATATAATACTGCCGTCTTCATCGAGGTTTAAGTCTTTGATCGTAAAGTGTATGTTTGAGTCAATCAGGAAAGGCGGCGGATTGTCTATATAAAAGCCGACGCCTTTCAGTGAGTAATCGGTTGTAACGGCCTTCAGGGAATCGTCTTTGGATGATAAAAAAAATTCAGTCTTGCACGGATATCTTTTGAACAGCCTTTTGTCTTTTGGTAATGACATAAACCCGCTATCGGATTAAGAAGACCGGTTTCCACCTAATCAAGTCAGCGGCAGGCCCGATCAAGTCCGAGACGACAAAATATAAAAAGTCTTTGCCTGTATGCAACACTATGCGCCGTTTTCAGGGAGACTCAATTTGATGACCTGTCCCTTTTCCCCAAGTTTGCCTATATCTTTTCCATTAAAAAAGACCTTTATACCGCCGGCGTTGCCGATTTTCAGGGAAAAACAATTTTTCGCACGCCATGTGACCGATTCGCCGGGCCGCATCATTAACTCCTGAGATTGTGTCTTGTCTGAAATGACCTGCAGCCATGTCGGATCATGGGCTTTGATCTCAAGCACCTGTTGAGCGCTCACCTGGTCCGGGAGATTTTTTGGTGCCGGTCCAACGGGAATAATAGCCGGAGGCTGCGGCGCCGGAGGCCGTTTGAACTGCATGGAAGCAAGCGCTATTGCCAGACATAAAATCAGCGAAGGAATTAAGAAATATTTCAGACGCGTCTTTTTTTGCGGCGAGGGTTCGGTATATAGAATGGTCTTTTTTTCAGGCTGCGGCGGTGATACCTGCAGATTGTACGTGTTTAAAATTTCTTCGGGATTGAGATCCAGGCTCCTTGCATAGGAATTGAGGTATGCCTTTACATACACTTCGGCGGGAAGGTTCTTCAGGTCATCGTCTTCAAGCGCTTTCAGATAGGAATACTTTATTTTGAGCGTCTCGGAGATTTCCCTGAGGTCCATGCCCAATTCCTCGCGCCTTTTTTTCAGAATATCCCCTACCAAAACTCCTCCGCAAGCGTTAATGATTTTTTCTAATATACCATAGAACTTACGAGAGGGCAATAAAGTTTAACTTTAAGCTTAACTTTAAGGGACGGTTGATTACGAAATAGTTCGCTTATTCTGTGCTAATATAAAAAACTATGAACAGGGTCGTTGTGACAGGAATCGGGGCTGTAAGCCCGCTCGGTAATACCTTTCAGGAGTCATGGACTGCGGCCAAAAAGGGATTAACCGGTATAGGTCCGGTAACCGGATTTGATGCTTCGGGTATCCCATGGCAAGTTGCCGGAGAACTGAAGCATTTTGATCCGGGCAGGTATCTTTCCGGTAAGGAATTAAAACGCCTTGACCCGTTTGCGCATTATGCCGTAGCTGCAGCGGTCATGGCGGCAGAAGACGCGGGACTTATTTCATCCTTCATCCATCATCCTTCATCCCTTTCTTCTGCAGGAATAATAGTCGGTTCGAGCCGGGGCGGCATAAGCTCTCTGGAGCATTCGATCATTAAAAGCCGTCGACTATCGCGGAAACAACATTCCGTTTCACCATATCTTATGCCTGCGACAACCATCAGCATGGCCCCGTCCTATATTGCACAGAAGCTCGGAATAAAAGGCTGCTGCCTTGGCGTTTCAAATGCCTGCGCATCAGGAGCAAATGCGATTGGTGAGGCCTACCGGTTAATCATTTCAGGATATAAATACCCTGTATTATGCGGCGGTGCCGAAGCGCCTCTGTGCGGGATATGTTTTCAGGGATACGGCGCATCAGGCGCTCTATCGAAAATAAATGATTCTACCGCAAGCAGACCGTTTGACAGGACGAGAGACGGTTTTGTGCTTTCAGAAGGGGCCTGCATAATGGTCCTGGAAGAATATACAACTGCACGGAAAAGAGGCGCGAAAGTATACGGGGAGATCACAGGATATGGCAATACCTGTGACTCCTTTCATCAGACCATACCCTCTGCGGAAGGAGGGTCGAGGGCGATAAGCGCTGCAATAGAAGATGCGGGGCTCGCTGCGGGAGATATCGATTTTATCAATGCCCACGGCACATCCACAATCCTTGGGGATAAAACAGAGACCGAGGCTATAAAAATAACCTTCGGAAAGAAAGCCTGTGAGATTCCGGTATTTTCACTGAAATCTATGACAGGGCATATGCTTGCCGCATCCGGCGCTCTGGAGGCTGCGATTACTATGATTAGTATGTGCGAGGGAACCATCCCGCCCACAATAAACCTCACGGAACGCGATCCGGAATGTGATCTATATATTGTCACTGAAGCAAGACAGTCGGATATGGAATTTGCTATTTCTAATTCATTCGGTTTCGGCGGAGTGAATGCAGTGCTGGTGATGAAGAAAATATAAAAAGGTCAAATGCTGATTGGTAACCCGAAAAATGCAATTAAACTGTCAAAGAAACTGCAAATGTCTAAAATAAATTTATTTTTCGATACAATAGTGTACTTATATAGATGTGTTACCAGAATATTTTTATGCAATTACCATGAACTATCTTTTTAAATAAAATCATCGAGTTAAATAAATTTATTTTAGACATTTGCAGTTTTTAGGTTAATCCGGATTATTCACAAATATTTCTGATTGAACTGAGGATAAAGTATTTGCGCTTTCTCCTCGGCGAATCCGCCTGAGGCGGACATTCTCGGTCGTTCCTCCCTGCGAGGCTTTTGCCTCTTTATTTCCACATACTATATTTGACTATCGGCAAAAAAAACCACTCAAATACTCTATCCTCAGTTGTTGCCAATTTTATGAATAATCCGGGCTAATTGATTATTGTCTACCGAACTCTTCCATTGCTTCCTGCGTGGGGCCGTCAGGGGTATCGCGGTATTTGGGCGAAAAATGCATGACGATCAGATTTCGCGCACCTGCTTTTTTTGCGATCATCCCGGCAGTCTTCGCGGTCAGGTGGAATCGTTCTTTTGCCCTGTCCCTGTCTTTATCCATAAAATATGCCTCACAATAAAGGGTATCTGAATTGCCTGTGAACCCGATAATTTTGCGGATATTCTCTTCGGTTAACGAGACGTCCGTGATATAAGATATTTTTTGCCCTTTTGTTATCGTTGCAATATTTCTTAACATATCGAGGGGGAATTCCTTTCCTCCAACGACGATCCCGGTATCTCCTGATCGGCCTTCCCTGATAGTCTTTTTCAATTCTGAGAGCCACGGGCCTACGGGAAGTCCCATTTCATTGAGCAGGGCTTTATTGATGTTGATGTGGAATTCTTCTTCAAGGGAAAACCCGAGACATGGCGTCTGATGGTCCAGTTGGACGGCCTTGACTGTAAAAGGAGTTTCTTTAAGAAGTATGCCGTTGAAAACCGATGGGGGATGACCCGTTCCCTGAAAGCATTGCTCTGCATAAAAACCGGTCGGGGCGACACTGTTTCCATCCACACAAATTACCTCCAATTTTAAAGGGTAATCTTTAATGAGGTTCCATGTATAGCCTTTCAGCTTTCCTTCTATGCATTCGGTTATGTTTGCCGGACCGTATATCCTCAACGGAACTTCCCTCCGTAAAACAGCCCTGAGAAGAGTATCAAATCCTATGAAATGGTCGATGTGCGTATGGGTCACAAAAACATCCGTAATTTTCTGAAGGTTGCCGGGACCGAGTTTTGAAATATCCCCGATATCAAACAGCAATGCCCTTCGTTCCCCCGGTATTCCGACAAAAAGAGAAGGGTCTTCAAAAGGGCCGTTGACAAGACGATGAATAAATGCGGGTTTCATGAGTGATTATATTCCATTATGATATAATACTACCAAAATAATTTAAGAGAAAACGGCTTTATTGCCGTACTACTATTCGATGGAGGAGAGATGTCTGAACTGAGAAAAGATCCTATATCGGGCCGCTGGGTCATTATTTCCGTAGAGAGAGGAAAAAGACCGACTGATTTTATTTCTCCTTCCCAGAAAAAGAGGGGAGGGTTCTGTCCTTTCTGTCCGGGAAATGAGTATACGACCCCTACCGAGATCATGGCCTTCAGACCTTCCGGCACTGCGCCTAATTCTCCCGGGTGGTCGCTAAGGGTCATGCCGAACAAATTCCCGGCCCTTCAGATTTATGGCGAGCTGAGTAAAACCGGCGAAGGCATGTTTGACAAGATGAACGGGATCGGCGCCCATGAGGTCATTGTCGAGACGCCGGACCACCTGCAATCATTGGCAACTATACCGTTAAAAAGCGTTGAAGACGCCCTCTGGGCATATTACATGAGGCTGAACGATCTGAAAAAGGACCGCCGCTTCAAGTACATACTCATTTTCAAAAATGAAGGAGACGCTGCAGGGGCTTCTCTTGAACATTCGCATACACAATTGATAGCGCTGCCTATCGTACCTAAACTGGTGCTGGAAGAAATTGAGGCCGGAAAGCGTTACTACGAGTTGAAAGAACGGTGCATTTTCTGCGATATCATCAATCAGGAACTGGAGGTCAGAAAGAGGGTAATCTATGAAAACTCCCGGTATGTCGCCATAGCTCCCTTTGCCCCGAGGTCGCCTTTTGAGACCTGGATATTGCCGAAGAGTCATGAATCGAGTTACTTGCCGCCGGACAGGAATTTTGCGCCTCTGGCGGAAATCCTTCAGACAATTCTGAAGCAGATGGACAAGATACTTGATATTCCGCCATATAATTTCGTTCTGCATACCTCTCCCTTTGTTGAAGAAACAAATGATTATTACCACTGGCATATCGAGATTGTGCCTAAACTGACGAAGATCGCGGGCTTTGAGTGGGGCTCCGGTTTCTATATCAATCCCACTCCTCCGGAAGAGTCAGCCCGGTTTATGCGGGAGGCAAAACTGTGAAGATACTGATAGCCTCTCCCGAGGCGGTGCCTTATATAAAGACCGGAGGTCTTGCAGATGTAGCCGGTTCTCTATTCAAGGAATACCGTGGGATGGGTCATGAAACATGCCTGATACTGCCTCTATATAAAAAAATACGGGAGGATTTTCCCCTGAACGATACCGGACTTTCAATAAAAGTCCCTGTCGGGGAAAGGCTTGTAGAAGGCAGGATATTCATCCATCAGTCTTCAACTTATTTTCTGCAATGCGAAGAGTATTTTAACAGGCCGGAACTGTACGGTACGCCGAAAGGAGATTATAGCGACAATGCCGCAAGGTTTATCTTCTTCTCACGGGGACTGCTTGAGGCGTGCAGGGCGCTGAAGTTTCAACCTGAAATTATCCATTGTAATGACTGGCAGACGGGACTTGTTCCTCTCTACCTGAAAACACTTTTCAAAGACGACACTTTTTTAAAAAACACGGCTACTATTCTTACCATACATAATCTTGGCTATCAGGGTCTGTTCCCGGCGGCTGAGATGTCTCTGACCAAGCTCGGACCGGAACTTTTTCACCCGGGGGGAATAGAGTTCTACGGCAAGGTGAATTTTCTGAAGGCAGGCATTATTTCTGCGGATATACTGAATACCGTAAGCGTTACATACGCCCGGGAAATATTGACAGCCGCCTACGGGTTTGGACTCGACGGTGTTATACGAGACAGAGAGAAAGACCTTTACGGAGTCGTAAACGGTATAGACTATGAAGAGTGGAATCCGTCAAAAGACGTTTTGTTACCGGCTTACTACAGCCGCCGGGATGTCTCGGGAAAGGCTGTCTGCAAGAGGGAGTTGATAAAAACATTATTTAAACAAGGCAATCCCGAAGCTGAGAAAGCGCCTCTCGTCGGCATAGTCGGCAGACTTTCCGAACAGAAAGGGATGGACCTTGTCGTTCAATGCGCTCCGGAACTTTTTTCTCACGGAGTGAGGCTTGCTATTCTTGGTAAAGGCGATGACGCTATACAGAGGGCTTTACTGACTCTGGCGGATAAATACAAGGGCGCTATCTCGGTTAATATCGGATTTAATGACCGGCTTGCCCACATGGTTTATGCGGGTTCCGATTTTTTTCTGATGCCCTCTAAATATGAACCATGCGGACTTGGCCAGCTGATAGCAATGAGATATGGCACAATTCCCGTTGCAAGGGCAACAGGCGGCCTTGCCGATACCATACAGGATTTTGATCCGTTGAAATCGAGCGGCACAGGGGTCCTCTTCCATGATTATACCCATTATGCTCTGCTTGAAGCTCTCAAAAGGGCCTTTTGTGTTTATACCGACGTCAGAAAGATGAAAAATATGATTGTCGATGGAATGAAGACGGATTTTTCATGGAAAAGTTCAGCCGGGCGGTACATTGAGCTTTATCAGAATGCAATAAAAAGGGAAAGGTTTTAAGGGTCTTGTTTATGGAACATATGCAGAAATTTACGGAGATCATTTTCAGCAATATCCGCGACGGCATTGTTATGGTCGACAAAAATTACAGGATACTTGCCGTCAATAAATCCATAGAGAAATGGATCGATAAAGCCTCGCAGGACATCATAGACAAGGACTGCAGGGAAGTATTCCATGACCATAGCTGGATATGTCCTCATTGCGCTGCACAGGTCACCTTTGAGACAAAAGAGGTTAATACGGTAACACAAAAAGTCAACCTTGACGACACTACATATTATGCCGAACTTTCAGTATATCCGGTAAAGAACGAAACAGGCGAAGTGACCGAATGTGTCGTGTTTATTCAGGATATTACCGACAGGATGGTGTGCCACGATGAGATACTCAGGCTTTACAACGAAGTTACCCAGACAAAAGAATACCTTGAAGGGATTATAGAGAATTCAGCCGATGCAATCGTTACCTCCGATCTAAACGGCATTATTACCTCGTGGAATCAAGGCGCGGAGAAGATATACGGGTTTACGAAGGAAGAGGTATTGGGAAAGTTTCTGCCCTTTGTCCCCGAAGGCCTTATTGACCCTGAATGGGAGAATAACCGGAGGGTCAGGAACGGCGAGCTGTTCAGAAGGATTGAAACCTTAAGGAAACGAAGAGACGGATCTATCATAACGGTTACCCTCACTCTCTCTCCGGTCAAGAATGCGGCCGGCGAGGTCATCGGCATCAGCGGCATATCCAGGGACGTATCGGAATTAAAGGATGTCGAGAATGAATTAGTCAGAAGGAATCAGGAACTTTCCCGGCTCTTTTTCATCAGCTCGGCGATGAGGGGAACCCTTAACCTTGACAGGCTGCTGCGTATGGTGCTCACTGCGGTCACCATGGGTGACGGTCTCGGTTTTAACCGTGCAATCCTCTTCCTTGTTGACGAAAATAAAAATGTCTTAAAGGGCGCCATGGGCGTCGGGCCGTCCAGTTACGATGAAGCCTTTCAGATATGGGACAGGCTCTCGATTGAGCGGAAGACCTTGCCTGATATTATGAAGGATATTGAAGCGGGGCCTTTGCGAAAGGATTCATTCTTTGACAGGTTGAGCCTTGGCATAGAAATACCTTTGACGGAGAATACGATCCTGACAAGGGCTGTGAAAGAAAAAACACTGCTCAATGTCCTGGATGTCGCCAAAGAACCGCTCTCTGATGCGGTCCTTATCCAAAAGATGGGCACGCAGGCTTATGCCGTAATCCCTCTGGTGTCGAGAGATAAGGCAATAGGCGTTCTCTGGGTAGACAATTATTTCAATAAAAGGCTGATCGCCGAAGAGGACATGAGGTTTCTGACAGCCTTTTCAAACCATATAGCTTCGGCTGTTGAAAATGCGCGGCTCTTTGAATGGGTCAAGTTGACGGAGCAGGAACTCGAAAATATTTTTGAGTCCATCTCGGACATGGTCTATTTTGTTACGGAGGACTTTGTCGTTAAGAATATAAATAAAGCCGTTTGTAAAAGATTGGGTAAGCTTCCCGAGGAAATAATAGGCAAGAAGTGTTATGAGGTATTCCACGGCATGAACGGACCCTGGAAGGAATGTCCCCATCAGAAAACAGTGGAACAGAAGAAGGCGTTTGTGGAAGAAGTGGAAGACCCGCATCTCGGAGGCACCTTTATCACCTCAAGTTCGCCTATCTTCGACACCTCCGGTGAGTTTATCGGCACGGTCAATGTCTTGAGTGACATCACTGAACTTCGGAGTCTCCGCGAGCGTGTTGTCAAAACAGAGAGGATGGCAGCCCTTGGCGAAGTTGCCGCGCGGGTTGCCCATGAAATCAGGAACCCTCTCGTTTCATTAGGCGGGTTCGCAAGGAGGCTTGAGAAGAAGCTTGACGGCAATCTAAAGGAATATGCCGACATAGTAGCCAAGGAAGTCGGAAGGCTTGAGGGAATACTGAATGAGATACTCGGTTTTGTGAAGGAAACAAGGCTGAACAAAGAGGCGGTTAATTCCGGGAAACTACTTGAAGATGTCGTATCTCTTGCTATATCCGAAATCGACGAAAAGAACATCAATCTGGTCAGGGAATACCGTGACTCCGCAGACATCTACATTGATCCTACAAGGATCCGCGAGGCCCTTTTAAACATCCTTAAAAATGCGGTCCAGGCGGTAAGTCCTGAAAGCATGATAACTGTCAGAAACTATGTGAAAGACGATAAATGTATTTTTGAGATACAGGATACGGGTCCGGGCATTAACGAAACGGATATGCAATATATATTCGATCCTTTTTTCACGACAAAAAAGACCGGCACCGGACTGGGACTTGCAATAACTCACAGGATTGTCGAGGAGCACAAAGGAAGTATCGAAGTTGAAAGCAAACAGGGAGAGGGCAGCACATTTAGGGTTTTTTTGCCTTTGACATAATATGTTGAAGAGTTTACTGAGCAAACCGGTTGAATTGAGTAAACTAAAAAGGGAGGAGAGAAATGAAGATACTGGTTGTTGATGATGACCTGCATATTCAGAGGCTTTATAAAGAAGAGTTTCAGGACGAAGGCTATGACGTTGTGGTGGCTTCAAACGGGGCAGAGGCGATGGAGATGTTCGAGCGCGAGAATCCGGACATTGTGACTCTCGATATCCTGTTGCCCGATGTGGACGGCATCCGGATCTTAAGGCAGATGAAGGAAAAAAACCCCAAGATACCGGTGATAATGTCCACGGCATATGATTACAGGGACGACTTTGCCGTGTGGGCGTCGGAAGCCTATATTGTCAAATCGTCGGATTTGGATGAATTGAAGATCATGATCAAAAAGCTTTTAAGCAAGCAGTAATGTCCCGTAACATTTACCTCGAGAACACGCCGCTATCTGAAGCGTTATCACGATGGCTGACCAGGCTTGATTCCGAAGGCATTACAACGCCTTTCTCCGGAGATACGGTCAGCGTCACTGATGCTCTTGGAAGGGTCACTGCGGAAGCGGTCATCGCAAGAGTATCCTCTCCTTTTTATCACTCGTCGGCTATGGATGGTTATGCGGTAAGATTCACGGATACCTTCGGCGCTTCTGAAAGAACTCCCATGAAACTCAGGATCGGCTCAGGAGCCGTTCCCGTCAATACGGGAGACCCCATGCCTGACGGATTCAATGCCGTAATAATGATAGAAGATGTGAATATAATAAGAGCCGTAAGCAAAGAGCATGGCGTAATAGCGGAAGAGTACAGCGAGATTATTACCCCTGCCACCCCTTGGCAGCATGTGCGTATAATCGGAGAGGATATCGTGGCGACCGAGCTGATTTTGCCTGAAAACCAAAAGGTCAGGCCGGTTGATATCGGCGCCATGCTTGCGGGCGGTCATATCGATGTGAAAGTCAGAAGGAAGCCGAAGGTCATCATTATTCCTACGGGAGATGAGATTGTAGAGCCGGGCTCCGAGCTGAAAAAGGGTGATATTATCGAATACAATTCAAGGGTCCTCGGCGGTCTTGTTTCGGAATGGGGCGGTGAATACGATAGATACCGGATCGTCCCTGACAGTCTTGAGGAATTAAAAAAAGCGGTCCTTGACGCTCACGCTATGGGCGATATCATTGTTGTAAATGCCGGTTCGTCTGCCGGTTCGGAAGATTTCACTGCAGAGGCCATAAGAGGACTCGGTGAAGTGTTGCTGCACGGTATCAATATAAAACCGGGCAAACCCGTTATCCTCGGGATAATAAAGGGCAAACCCGTACTTGGCATACCCGGTTATCCCGTGTCTGCTTATATAACATTCAATTTATTTGTAAAACCGATTGTCTATAAATGGCTTGGCCTGGACATTAATAAACCCGAGACCCTCGTGACAAAGATATCAAGACAGGTTGCTTCCACTGCCGGCCAGGAAGAATTCCTAGGGTCAAGGTAGGGAAG
>JBAZWR010000083.1:0-12500 GCA_041660325.1 Thermodesulfovibrionales bacterium
CGTTATCCTGTTGGCGACAGTAAGGCCCTCGGCAGGAACAAATGGACGGGTACCGACCTGGGTTGCCTTGGAATCCTTGGCTGTAAAGGCAGGAAGACAAAGGCAGACTGCTCGCGCAGAAGATGGAACTCGGATGCAGCCGAGAATTATGGAGTTAACTGGTGTGTAGGAAGCAGAGGCGGCTGTCAAGGCTGCACACAACCTGCATTCCCCGACAAAGTCGGTAAATTCTACACTTTTGTATAAGAAAGGAGGTGTTTTTAATTTATGGCAACTATAACGATAGATCCTGTAAACCGAATTGAAGGACACTTGAAAGCCACAGTTACAGAGTCCGGTGGAGTTGTAACAGCGGCTGAGCTCAGCGGTACTCTCTTCAGAGGCTTTGAACTGATCCTGAATAAGAGAGACCCGAGAGATGCACCCATCATTACCCAGAGAATATGCGGAGTTTGTCCGACATCCCACAGTATAGCATCAAATATGTGTCTGGATACTGCTTTGGGAATTACGAATGATCCTGGAACAACCGGCACTAACGGTAATATGGGTACAGGTTATTCCAGCTCAATACCTGCCAACGGCAGGATAATCAGAAACATCATACATGGCATGGACACTGTCATGTCTCACATCACCCATCTGTATCACCTGTCCGCGCTGGACTTTATCAACACATCCACCTTCCCGGGCATGGCCCCGTTCCTGCCGTCTTATACGGCGTCCGACATGATCGACGGGAGCTCAGTCCTCGGCTCGACACTCGTTGTGCATTATGTTCAGGCCCTTGCCATCAGGAGAAAGTGTCATACTGCCGGCGCGCTCTTCAGCGGCAGACAGCCCATCCTAAACGCAATGGTCCCGGGTGGTGTGACCACCTTGTTCTCTTCAACCTATCCGTTGACGCCCCAGACCGGAACAGACTACGACATGTATGGTCCGTATAATGCAGCCGATACCAAGAGCAAGTTCAAATCCCTGATGACGGAAATCAGGACGTTCATTAACACCACGTATATTCCTGATGTTGTGACCGTTGCAGGTGCATACCCGGCATTATGGAGCCAGGGCGTCGGCTGTCAAAGACTCCTTTCATACGGTGCTTTCCCGACGAATTCGACCGGACAGCTGACCTTAAAGAGAGGAATTGCAACCGGTCTCGTTGTGACACCTTTTGACCAGGCTAACGTTGTGGAGTACGTTGACGGTTCCTACTACAACTACGGAATACTTGATGCGGCAGCCCTGCACCCGTTTGACGGAAAGACAAGTCCGAATATGGGCTCAGGCGGCTACAGTTGGCTGAAGTCTCCGAGAATCATGAGTGGAACAACTCCGTTGGTCACCGAGGTTGGACCTCTGGCCCGTATGGTCATAAGCCACGTGAATGGAGACAAAATTTCCGTTACAGAAGATGACATGCTTCCAGCAAACCAACTCCTTGGAGGCGGGGTACTGCCGGCAGCTTATACAGTGAGTGATCTGGTGGGTGCTGCGTTAGGAGTTGTCGGCCAGCCAGCCGGCGCTCTTTACAGCGCGCTCGGAAGGCACGCTGCAAGGGCATTGGAATGCAAGTTCATAGCTGATGCCGTAGCCGGTACTGCCGGTGCTGTAACATCCTGGGTTGACCAGCTTGTTGCGGACGCCCCTTGTTATACCTACAAGAGGATACCGAAGCAGATCAGCACAGGCTACGGTCTTATCGAAGTGCCGAGAGGTTCGTTAGGCCACTGGATAAAGATCGAAGGCCGCAAGATAGCAAAATATCAGTGCGTAGTCCCTACTACATGGAATGCTTCGCCTAAAGATGGCGCAGGTCAACCCGGTCCCGCTGAGGCGGCATTGATCGGCTCAACAATCGGCGCAAATCCAACCGATCAGATTATCAACATCCTCAGGCTCCTTCACCCGTTCGATTTCTGTATTGCCTGTGCTGTTCACGTTGTCACTCCTGAAGGCAAGGAAAAACTCAAGTTCGCTATCGGTGCGGATGGAAGACCTAAAGACGTTTCAATTTCCGAATAAGGCGTAAGCCTTTAAAAGGGAGGCGCTTTGCGCCTCCCTTTTTTTTGTCCGGAGTATAATGTCTGTGCGACGGGTTGGCAGAGGACTACCTCAAAAAATATGGCAGATATGTAAGTTGCCTTTACATTGCCGCCATATTTTTTATTCAATTAGTTGCCTGACCGGCAACGTTAGCTCTTTCAGCCCTTTCATTTGTGGCATGTTTTACCGGGCTGCTCCCTCAATGCCTTTTTGAGTTCACTCCATAAAGACGCTTCTTTCATAAGAGTTTTATTGCTCAGGGGTTTTTTCATCCTTCTCACCTCCTCTCATTTCAACATTTATTAAAACTATCGGTAAATAGACGGCTATAGTTATTACCTATAATCAAATATTAACACTTTCAAAAAGATTGTCAAGTTTTCGGCGGTTTTTAAAACGTAAGGTAGTCAGGCAGGCTGTGAAGGCCGGACTTGGAATTTCGATTGTGTCGCCGAAGACTTCTCACGAAAGCAAACGCCCTCTATCATGCCGATGATGCAGAGTACAACTGAAAATTGTTATAACGGCAAAATGGCACCAGGGTGTCTGAAAGATTAAAAGACACGACCCTGATGAGTTTATGTGAGTTTTATCCCTTTATTTTCGATGAGGATAAGCCGTTTCCTGTAAAGAGCGCCTATCGCTTTTTTGTATGTTTTCTTGCTCACCCCGAACAAGCCGTAGATAATTTCAGGCGGGCTTTTATCGGTTACGGAAACAAATCCGCCCGCTGATCTTAGTTTATCGATAATCTTTTTAGATACTTCATCAACCTTTTCATGTCCGGGTTTTTGAAGGCAGAGATCTATCTTTCCGTCGTCCCTCAACTTCTTTATAAATCCATTTATAAGCTGTCCTTTTCTTAATGGCTGAAACACCTCATTATGATAAAGCATGCCCCATTGCGAGTTGTTGATCATAGCCTTATAACCAAGGTCGGTCCGGTCGCCAATCACCAATTCCACACTCTGGTCTTCCTGAAATCCGGTTGGTTGCTTATCAGGTAACTTGTCCAATACTTTATCCTCTCTTTTTCATAGTGCCGATAAAATTAAGAATACTCCGATAGACTTGTCACTTTTTGCTTCATTCCTGTCCGGCTAAAACGCTTCTGACATGATGCCACAATTCTTCCCTGCCTTCTCCGGTCTCACTGGAATAGATGAGCGACTGAACATGAGCGGGAAGCATTAATCCTTTGCGAATCACGGCAATATGGGCCGGACGCTTGCCTCGGCTGATTTTATCCGCCTTCGTTCCGACAATGACATACGGGATATTGAGCCCCATCAGCCATTCTGAAGCATTCCTGTCATTTTTCATGGGCTCATGCCGCAGGTCAATCAGATGCACAATCAGAGCAAGCCTGTCCCGGTCCCGCAGATAGTCGGTGATGAACTCTCCCCACTCCCTGCTCTTTCCCTTTGATGTCTCCGCATAACCATATCCGGGCAGATCGACCAGATACATCCGCTCATTGATGGCAAAATAATTGATAGTCTGTGTTTTCCCGGGCCGATCACTGGTCCGTGCCAGCGCGCGTCGTGAGCATAATGAATTGATAAGGGATGACTTACCTACATTGGAGCGTCCGACCATCGCAATCTCCGGATACCCGGTGTCAGGGTATTGATTTGGTCCAACCGCACTGATAGTGCATTTAGCTGATATTATTTTCATCATTCTTCCTTGTCAGGTATCTGAACACCTATATTAAGTATTGTACCACGACATGCAGGCGACCGGGAGCTAACTGATGCGGAAGGCTACTGAAACGGCAATAGAGTCTGTAGCTTTTTATTGTGCCGGGTCAATCCCGAGGTCAAGGGCCGCGATTTTTTCTTTCCTCGTCAGCCTCTTGAGATCGTACTCAAGCCTTCTCGCTTCTCCGGCGTCTTTGCAGGATATTGTCTTGACCAGTTCAAACGGCCTCCGGGACCTCACATATTTGCTGCCCTTTCCCCGCTCATGCTGCTTCAGCCTCTGTGCGAGATCATTGGTGATGCCGGTATAGAGAGAACCGTTCCGGCAATTCAGCACATAGACGCACCATTCTCCACCCCTTGTTTTATCCTCGGCATCCGGACGGTTTTCTCTCAACTCTTTCATCCAGAGATTTAAGGCTCTCCTTGCTTCCCGGTCCACGATCGAGAAGATGCGGTGAACGGTATCGCGGGCCCCGGTCCTGGAATGCCCGTCCACTTTCATTACCTTAAAAAGAATTTCGTCGTGCAATGCATAGAATCTCCGATACAGAGGGGCGTTTTTCAGCGGGAGATTCGTCGTCCGGGAAAGGAAGTCTCTGCCTATGAGCCCGTGTTTTCTCTTCAGAAGACCCGAAATGCACTGGGAATCGGTATAGAGATTCAGACTCCCCTTTGATCGTCTTCGATGTCCCCCGAGCGCCCACAAGACTATCTCGAGTTCGAGCTTTGTCGATGACGTAGCTTCAAATCTCCGCAAGGTTATCAGGCCGGTGATTTCGCTTTTTTCGATTCCCGGAAAAGGGACGTCGAGAAAGGGGGTCGGGAGGACAAGACAGGCCCCGACGCCGAGCTTGAGCACGGGGTTGATGCTTACATCGGTAAAGAGAGCGACATCCTTCATGAAGCGGTCTTAGGCAGCATCAATTGTCTATTTCGAGCTCTCCCGCATATATCTAAGGTACAGTGCCTCGACTTTGCTTCTCGCCCACGGCGTTCTTCTCAGAAATTGGAGGCTGGACCGGATACTCGGGTCATTATTGAAACACCGGATATGAATCATCCTGCCCATCGCCTCCCAGCCGTAATGTTCTACCAGTCCGGTCAGAATCATCTCCAGCGTGACGTTGTGAAACGGATCATTGGATTTTTTGTCGGTCATATCCCGTCCGATAAATTATCACCGGTTTCATTACCCGGCTATTATAATATTCTATATCTCGGAACGTACAGTTCTAAATTATACACTACCTCGTTTTATCCTCAATAAGATGGGAAAGGCATAAGCTGCTTAGTTATAAGATGTATCGTATCTTTCAATGGTTGTGTCCGTATTTATTGAAATTAGCTATTTGATATATTTCTAATTTCAATATTAAATATATATGATGATGGATATACACAGGTTTAAAATATTTGCTTCGGTTTTCAGACACAAAAACTTTTCAAAGGCGTCTAAAGAACTTAACCTCACTCAGCCGACCATAAGCAATCATATTAAGATATTGGAAGAGGAGTTTGATTTAAAACTGTTTGAAAGGTTGGGGAGAACTATTAGCGCTACAAAACAGGCAAAGGTTTTGTATGAGCATGCGATGGAAATAATTGAAAGCGCGGATATCCTGAAGAAAGCAATAAAAGCAACAAGTGAAGACACGACAGGCCGGTTGATTATAGGCGCAAGCACAATACCGGGAGAATATATATTGCCTGAAATTATATTTAAGTTCCGGAAAATATATCCGTCCGTTTCTTTTGATGCCGAGATTTCCGATTCAGGAGGAATCATTGAACGTGTTTCCAGACACGAACTGCTCATGGGAATTGTCGGGACAAAACTTCCGAATGATCAGATAAAATATACTAATTTCATTGAAGATGAACTGATCGTTGTTTCATCACCTTCTTTCGTTAAGAGGCATAGCATAAAGCTGAACGAGTTAGTGAAATGGCCGATGATTCTACGGGAAGAAGGTTCGGGTACCCGCAAAGAAATCGAGAAATTACTGGTCAACAAAGGCGTCTCAATAGACGAGATTAATGTCGCGTGTATTTTGGGTTCTAATGATGCCGTCAAGCAGGCTGTGAAGGCCGAACTCGGAATTTCGATTGTGTCAAAACTTTCCGTAGTCGATGAATTAAGATATAAGATACTTAAAGAAATAAATCTGACTGATGTTGAAATAAAGCGGCGCTTTTATCTTGTGACCCACAGAAAAAGGACCCTCCCCGGATTATATGCCGCATTTATGGAACATGTTTTAGCCGGGTCGGATAATCCCGGATTATTCACAAATTTTACTGATTGAACCGAGAATAGAGTATTTGCGCTTTCGCCTCGGCGAATCCGCCTGAGGAGGACATTCTCGGTCGTTCCTCCCTGCGAGGCTTTTGCCTCTTTATTTTCATATAGTGTATTTGACTATCGGCAAAAAAAACCGCTCAAATACTCTATCCTCGGTTGCTGTTGCCGATTTTATGAATAATCCGGGCTATGCGGCAAAAAGAGCCGCTCCATATGCCGCCAGCATGTGAGGGTTTGTGTGCACATGAATTCTTTTCCGTAACCGCTCCTCAAGCATCCTTATAAGGCATGAGTTGCCGGCACACCCGCCGGTGAAGACTATTTGATCTTCAATATCAATCCGTTTTATTAATGAAATGACCCTGCTTACGATTGAATCATGGATGGCTTGAACGATCACTTCCCTTTTTTCACCCTTTGCTATTAAACTGACGACCTCGGACTCGGCAAAGACGGTGCATAAGCTGTTTATCTTTATAGTCCCGTTTTGAGAATTAAAGACTTCACCAAATCCGTCAATATCATATCCGAGAGCCTTAGCCATAATCTCAAGAAATCTCCCGGTGCCTGCCGCGCAACGGTCATTCATTTCAAAATTTTTAACGGTACCGTCTTCATTAAGACTGATAACCTTGGTATCCTGGCCGCCTATGTCTATTATCGTTCTGCAATCCGGGAATAGCTCTTTTGCGCCTCTTGCTACGGCTTTTATTTCCGTGATGGTTTTTATATTCCCGTGAACTTCGAGCAGGTATCTTCCATAGCCGGTTGCTACAAGTTTATCCGGCTTGTAATTATCTATCATCTCATTGCAGAAAGCGAGGGGTGAATGCCCCGTTTCTCCCCTGTGAAATTCAATTATCCGGTTGTTCTTCAGAAGAACGTACTTGATATACCGGGAACCTATATCAATTCCGCCCGTCTTCAAACACGAACGCCCTTTCCGATCATTTCGAGGAATGCTTCAACCCGGGTCTTTAACTGGCCCATATCTTCCATGCTGTAGTCGGTTTCGATCCGCAAAAAAGGGACTTTCATGGCGTCGGCAACCTTTTTCACTTTGTAAGCCTCCATCATGTAAGGGGTGCAGAACTGTATGGCATAGTGGATAATGCCGTCAGCCTTAAGCCTGCCGGCCAGATCTTCTATATCCGAGAGACGTTCATTATTCGGCGTAAAACATGCGCAGTTGATCTTCATATATCTGTCGGCTATTTTCCGCATTGCATCCTCTAAAGAAGAAAAATTGTAATCAAGCAATGACCTGAAATTTCTCTCTCCTACACATGATTCCTCGCCGACAATCGTTGCGCCGCTGCCTTCGGTGATGGCATGAAGTTTCCAGTTGGGAATCGCCATAGGCGAACCTGAAACGAGAATTCTGGGACTCCCTTTGGAGGCTGCTCCGGCGCCTGATTTTACCCGTTGGTCAAGTTCGTCACAGAGTTCATTTACTTTTGCAGTAAAACGTAAAGGATCATCATAAAATGCGACCTGGTTTATAAGCAGCGCATCAAGTCCGGAAATTGGAGACGGATCATTTGCTCTTAAGAGGGACAATCTCTGAAGGGCTTTCCTTTTGTCATTAACGATCTTTGAGGCTTCTTTCAATTTTTCGAGTGTTATCTTTTTCCCGCTTAATGATTCAAGTTTTTTAAATAACCTTTTTACTTCATTCTGCCAGAGCGCTTTCCCATTATCACTTTTTGTATTCGGTATATCCATGACATACATCTTCCCGTTTGTCATTTCATCAAACAGTTCGTAGGCCTTTTTCTTGCCGTCACAGGTTGTTTCACCGACGATCAGATCGGTTGTCTGTATATAAGGGCAAAGACCGGCAAGTTTGAAACCCATAAATGCTTTAATAAGCGCACACGTATTCCTTGGAATATACTTTTCCGCCTCGTCAGCGCCGACATCGGCGCCTGCACAGAGTCCGATACAAACACCGTCGACGGCAAGGATAAGTTCCTCCGGAACGTAAACACAGAAAGTGCCGATTATTTTCCTGCCCTGCTTTTTTGCCTCAACGATTTCTTCAATACGCAGTCCGTGTACTTCGGATATAACGAAATCAAAATACTTCATGCCTTCGGGACGGTTTTTCTGTGAAAGGTAAATATTTTTGTAAGCATCGGTCAATACCCCGAGAAGACCGTTATGCGCCTCGAGATTCATATCTAAACCGCTCCACATCTCCCTGTAATCTTTTGACATGTAATTCTCCTTTCAAAAATAAAAATCCGGTTTTATTAATACAATCTTATGACCTACTTATAAGGAGGGAATTGCCATAATTCTCATCTGTTTTATTTTCACAAATAAATTTACTATAAATCCAATTGATTTATTCTATACTTCGAACTTTACCTATAGATTGCCGTCTGATGAGTAAGGAAGTGATTTCCATCGGTATAAAAGACGATATAATTGGAGGGCGTAGTTGACTCAAAAACCGTACATTAAACCCCAAAATACGTTTTTATTCGTCGATGATTATTACTATTAGAGATTCTGTAATGTTACTGCTATGGTATATGTAGAACCTGCCGCTAAATCGGGATGCCACTCTTTGAGCAATTCCCGATACTTATTCTTAATTTCTTTTAATGATGCAAACTAATGCAATTCAAGGACCTCTCGCGCTTTTGTTATTTCATAATATTTTCCCATGAATAGCCTCAAGAAATATTCCCAGCATTGCCGGTAGTCTTTTTTCTTCTGGAACGATACAGAGATACCAGTTTCCTCACCGTTATGGGGAAGATGCCAATGAGTGCAAATGAAATGATCAGGCCCGGAGAGAAGATACCTTTTACAGACTCAATCTTTGCCAGTTCTTTCCCGGCATTCACAAAAACCATTGTTCCGGGAAGCATTCCTATTTGCGATACCCAATAGAATTTTAAAAGGGACATTTTGGTAAGTCCCATTGCGAGATTGATCATCCAGAAAGGAAATACAGGAATTAACCGCAGTGTGAATAAATAGAACGCTCCTTCTTTTTCAATCCCTTCATTGACCTTTGCAATCTTGTCGCCGAATTTATTTTGTATCCAGTCCCTTAAAAGATAACGGGAAACAAAACATGCCAGTGTGGCGCCAATAGTGCTTGCGAAAGAAACTACAAGCGTCGCAGTCCAGAAACCGAACAACGCACCGCCCGCAATACCTAACGGAGAAGCGCCGGGCAGGGAAAGAGAGGTTGTGAGAACATAAATGATAAAATAGGCGGCAATTACCATTAAACTGTGATTTTCATAGAGGGCTTTCAACTTATCCAATGATCCCTTCAGATATGAAAGCGTAAGGTACTGGTCGAGGTGAAATACCTTAACAGCCGCAATCAATCCGGCTATAAGGATCAGGATGACTATTTTCTTTAGTTTCATTTCTCAGTTACTCTCCTAATGCCTTTTTCATTCTTGGTAAAAATTCATTTCCCGGAACATAGTCTACAATCTGCAATTCTTTTATTTCATTCCCGCCAGTATTAAGAAATATTACGGTAGGGACACCCTTAACATCGTATTTTTTCAGCAGTTGCAGAACATCGGGATTGGCTTCTTTTGTGAGATCGACCTTGATCATAATAAATTTTGCAGATTCTTTTACCACATCCCTGTCATGGAAAGTCTTTTTGTCCAATTCTCTGCAGGGTGTACACCAATCCGCGTAGAAGTCAACGATGATCGGTTTTTTCGCAGCTATTGTTTTTGTAAACGTCTCTTGCGAATACGGTTGCCAGGACACCCCCGGACCTCGTAATAGGACGGAGCCTGCAAGGAATAGAGCAATCCCAATCGCAACAACACCGATGCTTCTCCTGATAACAACAAAAGTTCTCAGGGTTTTGCCTGTTTTGCTTATAAAACCCAGATGAACCCCTGAGGCTAAAGCAATTAATGCCAGCATGTAAGTTCCGGCATCATGCCACGGGAACGATGGTTTTACAAAATATACAGCCATGGCAAGCATAATCCATCCGAAAAGATTCCTGATCCATATCAACCATTCTCCGGATCGGGGAAGCTTACTCACATTTCCGGCAAATAGAGACAAAATGAAAAGCGGCAACCCGAGACCAATGCTCAGAGTAAAGAATATGAGAAAACCGTACAGCGGGTCTCCCTTCTGGGCAACCATGGTCAAAAGACCTATAATAAAGGGGCCGATACACGGAGCAGCAACGATACCGAGTGTTAGTCCCATAAATAGTGATTGTGCGTAGCCTGTATGAGATTTTGACACGGCGGAACTCAGGAACCCTGGCAACCTCAGTTCCCATAACCCGAAGAAATTAAGCGCCATGAGTAACAATACAAACGCAACAAAAATAAGCACGGCAGGATGCTGGAGAAACGAGCCCATGAGTTTCCCGGTAAAAGCTGCTGAGATACCGATGGCCGAGTTCATTACCGATAGCCCAAGAATATAGAGCAGACCATGCAGGATAAGATATCCCTGACGTTCGCCGGTTGCACTCCTCCCGCCAAAATATGAGGCGGTAATCGGGATCAGAGGATATACGCAGGGGGTAAGATTCAGGGCGATTCCTCCCAGAAAAACGCCAAGAAGCGTCAGGATTAAACCTGTCCCAATGACAGTCGAGATGCCTTTCTTTCCTTCGGACACTCCATAAGATGCACGACCTGCTTCAATCGGTAATCCCATCTCCTTCCATGTCGGAAGTCCCTCAGCAAAACGGTATACATTTTTATATCCAAGTTTTACAGCCAAACTGGCTGCGCCGTGACTTCGCACTCACGTTAGACCGTCTCAGTAAAAGATAACTTTTTTATTCTTGTCAGGACCGAGAAGTTTTTTCATCTCCGACCGTGTCATAGGAGAGTATTGATTCCACCAGGTCGGAGCAAAATCAATATGCGAGGCCCCCTGGATATGCTGCATTTGGTACGACCACTCCTGCCTTGTATCTACAAGAAGAAACGCTGCTGGATCTGTTAGATATTCCTTTTTGAGTTCCTCAGGCGTGATGAGCTGATACCCTCCTTTGTTTGCCTCAGTAACAATCTGGTTCCCGGCACGGTCTGCATTTTGACTTTCTGCTTGTACCTGAGCAACAAAACTCAGGAAGAAGAAGAACATAAAACTTATTTGCACTATTTTCTTCATAGCATCTGCACCTCCGTTGTCTTCTTTAAGACAGTTTTTCCATAACCGCTTTCTCAATATCCTCAAAAGTGGCTTCACTGCCGAGTGCCTTGTCATCCACAGCTATATTAGGGGGTTTAATGGCATCTCCCTTATGACCAAACCCAAGAAGACCGGAATATACGGTTTCTACTTCTACATCATCGGGATATTTTTCTTTGACTTGCCCGGCCAAAGCACAGAGATTGGTTCACCGTTTTCCGGCAGGCCGATTAGAGTAAATTATTATTTTAACCACGATAATTCACCTCCTCCTTTCCCCAGGATACACACCCTTTTTTGTGACAGGACAGCACGCAGGTCTTGGTAGAAATTCCTTATAATCCTTTTTGAGCAACTCGATGAGGTCGGGGATAAGCGGGTTGACGAGAAAATAACACCTGAGCCTCCCATCCATATAGTAGTCTACTACTCCATAATGCCTGAGGAGTGTGAGATGCTGGGACACATTTGGCTGCCTTAAAGACAGGAATTCCTCGAAATCGCTCACACATTTAACGCCCTTTGAAAGTTCTTCAAGAATACGAATTCTCACAGGATGTGCAACAACCTTCAAAAGCTCTATTTTCTGACCTATCGAAAGCATGTCATTCCTCCTGACAATTTAAATTCTTACTATTGAATATAAGCATATTTGAATGCTTTGTCAATCTGAAATTCTTTCATGGGAATCCAATGCAGGGGCGTCTTAAAATCTATTCATTAAAGGGCAAAATAATAGAGCACGGTAAATCGTTCTGAGAGTTTTTATATGACCCTAATACAAGGATTTTGACTTAGTATCACTTCGCCAATTTTGGCGGCGGTTTCCACACCTGCGGTTCTCAATTCATGGATCATCTGTTTCGCCTGAGATTCAGGAACGGACAGGAGAAGACCCCCGGATGTTTGCGGATCGAAAAGTAATTCCTCCTCCTCCCTTGATATCTTTGCGCTTATCTCCAGATGCCCCTGTGAAAGCCTCCTGTTCGCTTTATTGCTTCCCGTGGTTTCACCTTTATGATACATCTCAAGCGCATGAGGATAAAGCGGTAGTTCTTTATAGAAAAGGTTTATTTGTACTCCGCTTCCTGTTGCCATCTCCAATGAATGTCCAGCAATACCGAAACCCGTTATGTCAGTACATGAATGGATGTCGAAATTCACTGCCGTCTCAAGAGCCTTTTTATTCAGTGCGGCCACCTGAGGTAAAATCACTTCCAGCTCTTTGAAGGAGAGTTTTCTTGATCTGCACGCATTAAACAAGACCCCGGTGCCCAAAGGTTTTG
>JBAZWR010000084.1:0-12494 GCA_041660325.1 Thermodesulfovibrionales bacterium
GAGGACCATATACCAGCTTAACGGGACCATTTAAATCTTAAGCCTCCTTTTTGCAAGGACTATCGCTCCGACCATTGCAACGAGAAGGATGAGCGAAGCAATCTCAAACGGATACAGGAATTGCGTGTACAATAATGTCCCCAGGACCTTGATATGCGATTCCTTTTTTATAAGTTCGATCGTATACTGCCCGGGCGGCGCAGCCACAAAAGACCTGAGCGACATAAAGACTACGACGAAGAGCGCTACGGCAAAGGTAAAGCCGGTCGGCCCGAAACTGATATATTTGCCGATCGAAAGCTCTTCCCTGAGATTCATGAGCATAACAACAAAAAGGAACAAGACCAGTATTCCTCCGGCATAGACGATTATCTGTATGGCTGCCATAAATTCGGCGTTAAGAAACAGATAGAGGCTTGCAATATGGAAAAACAGAAGAAGCATCCAGAGAACACTGTGGACCGGATTTCTTCTCGTTACGACGAGCAATGAAAGTATGACAATAGCAAATGAAAAATATGCGAAAAATCCTATCGAAACCATTATCGTTTTCCCCTGAACATTGCCTGACCCTGGGGTGTACCAAAATCTTCGGACATGGGCCGCCAGAATTTTTTGAAATACACTTCCCCTTTGCTTCCAGGCATAAATTCATCCCAATTGGTTAACAGCTTATCCTTTGTCAGAAGCAGGTTCTCTCTTTTATACACGGAATATTCATAGCTTTCAGTCAGCACAATCGCTCCATAAGGACAGGCCTCCACGCAGAAGCCGCAGTAGATGCATCTCAATATGTCCAATTCGTAATTGGACACCTTTCCTGCGGCTCTGGTGACCTTGATGCACTGTGACGGACAGATCGTCGCACAGAGACCGCAACCCGTGCATTTTGCTTTTCCTTCCGGGTTCTTCGCCAGTGCGTGCTGCCCCCTGAATCCGGGAGCGATCGTCCTTTTTTCCTTGGGATACTGTACGGTAACCGCGTGAGTGAACATCATTTTCAAGGTCAGGGCCATACCCTGTAATATCTCTATAAAAGTAAATCTTTTTATAATTTCCCTGACAGTCACCTTAGACTCCCTTTGTCATCAAAATTTTCACTAGTGCCGTTACCACGACATTCGCCAGTGAAACCGGAATAAGTATTTTCCAGCCGATCTTCATAACCTGGTCGTATCGGTATCTCGGCACTGTTGCCCTTATCCAGTAATAGAAAAATATGAATGCATAGGCCTTCATGAGAAACCATACAATACCGGGCACAAGCTTCAAGAAGGGAAAGACCGATGTGATATACCACGGCAGAGTCCAGCCGCCGAAGAAACATACCGCTGCCAGAGAAGCCATAATGATCATCGCAATATATTCACCAAGGAAGAAGAGTGCAAACCTGAAGCTGCTGTATTCCGTAAAGTAGCCGGCAACGAGTTCGCTTTCCGCCTCAGGCATATCAAAAGGCGTCCTGTTCGTCTCTGCCAATGCCGCAATAGTGAACACGAGAAAACCGGCAATCTGAGGTATCACATACATGCCGAACACGGATGCCTCCTGCGCTTTTACGATTTCCGTGAGATTCAGCGACCCGGACATGATCATCACACCGACGAGGCTCAGCCCCATCGCGATCTCATAGCTGATGACCTGAGCGGCTGACCTGAGGCCTCCAAGGAAGGAGTACTTGGAATTCGATGCCCAGCCGGATATGAATATTCCATATACGCCTATGCCGGCAAAGGCTAATACCATCAGGAGACCAAGATTTACATCCGGAGCAACTGCAAAATTAGGAGCGAAGGGGATAAAGGAAAGATTTACCATTGCCGCTGCCATAAAGATGATCGGGCCAATGTAGAATACGGTTTTATCGGCTTGCGATGGTATAATATCTTCCTTGAAAAACAACTTTATACCATCGGCAAAAGGCTGAAGAAGCCCGTGCCATCCCACTCTCATGGGTCCGAGCCTCACCTGCATATGCCCGATGACTTTACGCTCAAACCATGTTGCGTAAGCCACATGGAGTAAACCGATCACAAGAACAACTACGATTTTGAGAATTATGATAAGTACCGTGATTCCGAACTGGATCAGGGCGTCGAGAGCAGCCGGTGATATGATATTTGTCAATGTATTCATTATCTGTCACACTCTCCCAGCACAATATCAATCGTACCGATGTTTGCGATTACGTCCGCAACCAGGTGTCCCTTGCATAGCCGCGGCAGAACGCCTGCGTGCACAAATGACGGCGACCTCAACCTCATCCTGAAAGGTTTTCCTGATCCGTCACTCACAAAATAAAAACCGAGTTCGCCCTTGGGGACTTCTGTTGCCACATAAAGTTCACCTTCGGGTACTCTCGGTCCTTTTTTAACAAAATCAAAGTGCTTAACCATATATTCTGCGGCTTTTACGATCTCCTCCGGCATCGGACCTGCAGCCAGTTCCTTGAGCTGCTCTTCACTCATACCCTTGCCGCCGGGTATGAGTTTTAATGCCTTGAATTTGCAGGTCACAAAACAGTTCCCGCACTGCAGGCAGAGTTTCTGGTCTATAACGTGAGGCTGCTTCTTCTCGCCAGTGATCGCCTTTGCGGGACATGCTCTTAAACACATGCCGCACCCCTTGCAGGCCTTGTCTTCGATCACATATGCCAACGCCTTCGCAGGATGCGTAATCGGCATCATCATATCTTTTGGCTGGAGGAGAAATTTAGGCGCATCTGCCATTACCGGACCAGCTGGCAATTTTTCTATTAACTGCCTGAGGATGTTATTTGACTGTCTCATCTCCAGCATCCTGCAGCGATATCTGTCATAGGTATCACCTGTAGTGCCGATAGGTACTTCAAAATCAACCTTGTCATATGCGTCATAAGGCATGTGTTTTCTTATGTCATAAGGAACACCGGACCCTCTGAGTGTCGGTCCCGTCATCCCCCAGCGTACCGCCTCTTCTGCTGAGATCACTCCGATTCCCACTGTCCTCTGGAGCCATATCCGGTTCTGATCGATCAGCGTCTCGTATTCCAGAATCCTTGACGGGAACTCATCCGTAAACTTCCATAAGCTGTCGAGAAATTCCTGCGGGACATCGTTTCTTACTCCGCCAACCCTTGGATAGGTAACGGTAAGCCTTGCGCCGCAGATCATCTCATACAGGTCGAGGATCCACTCTCTCTCTCTGAAACAGTAGATAAATACGGTCATCGCCCCGATATCAAGAGCGTGGGTCGCAAGCCAGAGGAGATGGTTCGATATTCTCGACATTTCTCCGACGATCGTCCGTATGAACTTTGCCCTCTCGGGAGCTTCGATGCCAAAGAGTTTTTCCACTGCAACGCAGTAGCCGATGTTATTCGACATTGCGGAGACATAATCCAATCTGTCTGTGAGCGGAAGGGCTTGGAAGTAACTCAGACTTTCACCGAGTTTTTCTATGCCCCGGTGCAGATATCCGACATGGGGAGTGACCTTCACGATCGTTTCGCCGTCTATATCAAGGACAAGCCGTAATACACCGTGGGTAGCGGGATGCTGAGGTCCCATGTTGACATTGAGTTCTCTTGTATCAAATATCTTTTCCGCTTCTTCTATCATTTCAGCCTTCCCACTCGAATTCTTTCAGTTCCTGCGACCTTTTAAGAACTTCTCTGAATCCGATCCAGTCGTTCTCAAGTTCCGGACCCTTTAGTGGATAATCTTTCCTTAACGGATATCCTTCCCAATCTTCAGGCATGAGAATTCTTCTCGGATCCGGGTGTCCATTAAATCTGATGCCGAACATGTCATAGCACTCTCTTTCATGCCAGTTTGCACCCTCCCAAATGGGGACAACCGTACTTATAGAAGGCTTATCGTCAGCCACCTGTGCCCTGATGCGGATCTGGTGGCGATATTTCATGGAATAAAGATTATAGACAACCTCGAACCTGAGATCTTTTTTCTTGAGATAATCAACGGCAGTAAGGTCCTGGAGATGATCAAAACTGAAAAGGGGATCATCATGGAGATATTTGAGTATGGCAAATACCATATCCTTCTTAATGATTACGGATACCTGGTCCCTGAAGTTCACAACTTCAATAACCTGTTCCGGGAACAGTTCCTTGATCTTCTCGGCTATCTGAACCGGGTCGGTGCCGGCAGGGTGAATAGTAATTCTTACTTCAGTTACCGCCATGGACTCCACCTCGCCTTTTCATTTCTGATCTTTTCCTGGAGCATCATCAACCCCTCAAGCAAAGCCTCAGGTCTTGGGGGACAACCGGGGACATATACGTCAACAGGGAGAAAAGAATCACATCCCTGGACGGTGCTATAAGTTCTGAAAACCCCTCCGGTACATGCACAGCTTCCCATCGCGATCACGTACCTCGGCTCCGGGATCTGGTCATAAACCCTTCTGACGACAGGGGCCATCTTCTTTGTGACGGTACCTGCCACAATAACGCAGTCCGCCTGTCTTGGCGACCCCCTGAAAATGATACCGAACCGGTCTAAATCATTATGTGCTGCTCCTGCAGCCATCATCTCTATTGCACAGCAGGCAAGGCCAAAAGTGGTCGGCCACATTGAAGACAACCTTCCCCAATTTATAATCTTATCGAAGGAGGTTATGATGATATTCGGGGGCAATATTTTTACGTCTTCTTCTACCTGAATAAGTCCCATAGCTGATGTATCAATCATTTCCTACCTCTCATTTTCAGTCCCATTCAAATGCCTCTTTTTTCCAGGCATAGATATAACCGATTAACAGTATAACGATAAAGATTACCATTTCTATAAAGGCATAGATTCCTATTTTATCGAATACGATCGCCCAAGGATAAAGGAAGATTGCTTCCACGTCGAACACAACGAATAACATGGCGATGATATAAAACCTGATCGAGAATTTGTAGCGGGGTTCTCCTGTCGGAGTCATGCCGGATTCATAGGGCATGAGCTTTTCAAAATACGGTTTTTTCGGTCTGAAGATCATGCCGATAATAAGGGCGCCGAACCCGAAGGCCTCCGCGATAATGATGAAAATTAAAACCGGCAAATATTCTGATGGTAAATACGTTCCAGGCATAAGCGGTTATGTTATACTGAAAAGCACTAACTCTTGTCAAGAAAAAAATTTTCCGCATTCAAATTTAAGTCAGAAAGGAGATGCGATGTTCAACATTGTAAAAAAGGAAAAATTATCCGACGCCGTATTGTTGTTTGAAATCGAAGCAAAGGATATTGCAAAAAAAGCAAAGGCAGGGAATTTTTTCGTGCTGAGGATAAATGAACAGGGCGAGAGAATCCCTTTGACCATTGCGGATTATGACAGAGATAAGGGGACAATCACTACGGTCTTCCAGAAGATGGGAAAGACGACACATCAATTAGGCGAATTAAATGAAGGCGATTACATAACGGACGTCATCGGACCGCTCGGCGTGCCTTCCCATATCGAAAATTTCGGGAAGGTTGTCTGTGTCGGCGGAGGCGTCGGGATTGCGCCGACATATCCGATTGCGAGGGCCTTAAAAGAAGCAGGCAATACGGTTGTGTCAATTATCGGCGCAAGGATGAAGGACCTGATCTTTTGGGAAGACAGGATGCGCGGCATATCGGATGAGTTGATCATAGTTACGGATGACGGCTCTTACGGGAGAAAAGCCGTCGTCACTGTCCCGCTGGAAGAGCAACTGAGTGAAGGGAACGGCGTTGCGTTGGTCTACGCAATAGGACCGGCTATTATGATGAAATTCGTCTGCGTTACCACCCGTAAATATAACGTAAAAACCATTGTCAGTCTGAATTCCATAATGGTTGACGCCACGGGCATGTGCGGCGCCTGCAGGGTTGAAGTAGGCTCAGAGACGAAATTCGCCTGTGTTGACGGTCCCGAATTTGACGGCCACATCGTTGATTTTGACCTGTTGATGTCAAGGCAGCGGATGTATCTGAACGAAGAAAAAATAGCGTTTGATCGTTATAAAGAAAAGGCAGGGGTGAAATGATGGAAGAGAAAAAACCGAAAAACAGAATAAAGATGAGAGAGCAGGAACCCCTTGTGAGGGCGAGGAATTTCATGGAGGTCCCTTATGGATATACGCCGGAAGAGGCTAAAGAGGAGGCGTCAAGATGTTTAAACTGTTCTAAACCAACCTGCCGGACCGGCTGTCCCGTATCGGTCGATATTCCTTCATTTATTAAGCTCGTTAAAGAGGGCAGATTTATCGAGGCGGCCTGGAAGATAAAGGAAGAAAATGCCATGCCCGCGGTCTGCGGCAGGGTCTGCCCGCAGGAGATACAGTGCGAGTCCATGTGCATTCTCGGCAAAAAAGGAGAGCCGGTTGCAATCGGCAATCTCGAAAGGTTCGTCGCAGATTACGAAAGAGACAAAGGCGAAATTCAGACGGCTGAGAGGCCGAAATCTTCCGGCAGGAACGTCGCAATCATAGGTTCGGGGCCGGGCGGTCTGAGCTGCTCCGCCGATCTCGTAAAATCCGGCCACCGGGTTACGTTGTTTGAAGCTCTACATAAACCGGGAGGCGTTCTGAGTTACGGCATTCCGGAATTCAGGCTTCCCAAGGCGATTGTAGAGAAGGAAGTAGATTACATAAAGAAGCTTGGGGTCGAGGTCAGGACGAATGCAGTCATTGGGAAGCTCTTTACGATTGATGAATTATTGAATGAGCACGGCTATGACGCCTGCTTTATTGCGATAGGCGCCGGGTTGCCGATGTTTATGGGAATCCCCGGAGAAAACTTCAACGGCGTATATTCGGCGAATGAATTTCTTACAAGGGCCAATCTTATGAAAGCCTATCTGTTCCCCGAATATGACACGCCGATAAAGAAGGGGAAAAGGGTTGCAGTCTTCGGCGGCGGCAATGTTGCCATGGATTCGGCCCGCGTAGCAATGAGACTTGGCGCCGAAAAGGTCTATCTCATATACCGGCGTTCGGAAGCCGAGATGCCGGCAAGAAAGGCCGAAGTGCATCATGCCCATGAAGAAGGCATTGATTTTATGCTCCTCACAAATCCTTTGAGGTTTATTGACGACGGCAAAGGGAATGTGGCCGCTGTTGAATGTATCAGAATGGAGCTTGGCGAGCCCGATGCATCCGGCAGGAGAAAACCCGTTCCCGTTAAAGGAAGTGAATTCCGGCTTGAGATCGACGTTGCAATCCCGGCCATCGGTACAAGGTCGAATACTCTTTTGACCCAAAACTTGCCCGATTTATTCCTGAACAAAAGAGGATATATCATTGCAGACCATGAGACAGGCATGACTTCAAAGCCGGGAGTATTTGCCGGCGGAGATATCGTCACCGGCTCTGCAACCGTTATATTAGCGATGGGCGCGGGCAGAAAGGCAGCCAAAGGTATCAACGACTATCTGAAGTGGAAATTCTGGGATACGGGGAAGTTAGGCTAAAAAATATTTAGTAACTGGCGGAGGGGCAGGGATTCGAACCCTGGGTGAGGTTGCCCCCACAACGATTTTTCCGCCTCAGCGGACTCGCCGAGGCGAGCGAGACCATCCCGTTCAACCGCTCCGGCACAGATGAAATTGAATGCCGTAATCAAAAAACGTTGGCGTAAACTATTTTGGCGGAGGGGCAGGGATTCGAACCCTGGGTGAGGTTGCCCCCACAACGATTTTCGAGACCGTCCCGTTCAACCGCTCCGGCACCCCTCCAATTTTGTTTTTAGCCAATCTCTCCCTGTCCCACTTTTTAAATAAAGCTCTCTCCTTCGTGCCTCCGTATAATTATCAAATTCCTCGGTATATAACAACTGAACAGGCCTGCGGCTTTTTGTCGTTTTTACTCTTCCCATTTTATGGGCTTCGAGCCTTTTATTCAGTTCTTTTGTCGAACCTACATATAATCTTTTATCGTAACATCTAAGTATGTAAATGAAAGCTTTACTCATTTGTCCTGAATATACAAATCTGTTTCTACCTCATTCGGAAGTGTACTTAATATAGGTGTTTTACCAAAATATTTTTGTGCAATTAACTTGAACTATCTTTTTAAATAAAATTATCTCTACGAGTCATAGACCCTACGGGTCGTAGACGAGTTAAATAAATTTATTTTAGACATCCGCAGTTTTTGGGTTAAAAGGGCTCTTCATCTTTCTCTTCGGGTTCCACGGTTTTTTCCTGCATTTCGGACAAAATGCCTTTTACTTCTTCTTCCGTGGTTCTCAGATGGTCTTTGCAGAACTTTATCAGATGGGTCGCTCTTTTGACCTTCTCCGCGAGCACATCTACATCGACACTCTCCCTTTCGATTTCGTTGATGATGCCCTGCAATTCTTCTATTGCCTTTGTATAAGTAAGCCTCTTTTTTTCACTCACGGTTTTCCTCCGGCTGTGTACCTTCAACAATGCTGGTCACTGTACCATTAGACAGTTTTGTAGATATTATATCAGTCTTACCGACTGTATTAAAATCTTTCAGGACTTTTCCCTCAAAAAAAGTAATGCTGTATCCTCTTTTTAAAATATTCACGGGATCAAGGAGACGGATTTTTGACTCGGCATTCTCCAGACCCTTTCTGCTCATTGCTATGAGGTGGTCCGGCAGGACAAGGAGAGTTTGAGAATACTCCTTGAGCGCATTACCTTTAGAGGACAAAAACCTTTCACCTGCATTTTTTAAGCTCCCCTCGCAGGTCTTGAGATAAGCGAAAGGCGTTTTCATGGCGGCAAAGGCGGATGACTGGAGCGAAAAGATGTCATGCTTCAGTAAATTAAACGTGAGTCTCAGATAATCTCTGGAATGTCCGGAGAGGTTTGAAGAAATATTCTCAAGAAGATGTTTTTCAGCGGCAATAAGGGTGTTTGTTCTTAAGACAAGCCGCTGCCTTAAATCATCAATGCCGTCTTCAAAAAGCCTTGCCTTTGATATAAGGAATTCGGCGACGGCAGTAGGCGTAATCAGCCTCATGTGCGCTACCCTGTCAGCCACTGTTTCATCTCTTTCGTGGCCTATCCCGGTCAAGACCGCGACAGGAGACAGGGCAATCTCTTTGGCAAGCACATAGCTGTCAAAACAGTGCAGGTCAACAGTCGAACCGCCTCCCCGGATAATTACAACGGCATCGAACATGCCTTTGGATTTTATACATAATCTCAATGCGCTCCGGATAGATTCCGCCGCCTTATCACCCTGGACAACGGCATGGAACAGTTTGTGTGAGAACGCATATCCATACGGGTTATTGCCGAGCCTGCTCAAAAAATCTCCATATCCTGCCGCGCCCGGAGAAGATATGACCGCAATTCGCTGAAGGACCGGGGGCAAAGGTATTTTTCGGTTTAAATCGATAAGCCCCTCTTTTGTCAATTGTTCTATGACCTGCCTTCTCTTCAGGGCCATTTCGCCAAGGGTGTAACTCGGGTCGATATCCAGGATATTGAGGGACAGGCCATGCACTTCGTGGTAGGTGATTTTTACAAGAGCAAGTATCTTCATGCCGGCCTGAAGCTCCCGGCCGGTCAGTTTGCGAAAATTTGAGCTGATCAGGCGGTAATTTTTTGCCCAGATGTTGGCCCGTATCTTTGCGGCGATAACGACATCCCGCTTCTCAACAAGATCAAGGTAACAATGCCCGGAATTGACATGGTAATTGATCTGGGCAATTTCGGCAATGACCCTGTATTCATCGATGAGGGTTGAATGAATCGCAGACTTAATGAGATATGAAAGTTCACTGAGGGTGAGGAAGTTCATATCGTTACCTCCTCAATCTGAAAAACCTTTGCAGGATTTCCGCGCATTCTTCCGTAAGGACGCCTGATTCAACCACGACCTGATGATTGAGCCGTTTATCCGCGAGCAGATTATAGAGGCTGTCCACTGCCCCGCCTTTTTCATCTTTGCATCCGTAAACGAGTCTGCCGAGCCTGGAATTCACCATCGTACCGGCGCACATGATGCAAGGCTCTTTGGTCACATAAAGAACGGCATCCGTCAGACGCCAATTGTCTATTGCCTGCGCTCCGGCTCTGAGCGCAAGGGTTTCCGCATGTCCCGCAGGGTCGTTTGATGTTTCTCTGGTGTTATGAGCTTTCGCAAGAACATTTCCCTCCCGCACAAGAACGGCGCCGACAGGCACCTCTCCTTTATCAAAAGCGAGCATGGCTTCTTCAAGGGCAAGCTTCATAAAATAAATATCGCTTTCACTCGTCATATATATATTATTTTATTCTAAAGGAATGCACGAAAAATAGAGAGATTAATAAAACCATTAGTTGTAACAGATAAGATTTGAGTTTACAGGCACGTCAGATTAAGTATCAGTTCAAGACTCCGCATAGGAAGAGAGATTTCGTATCATTCAAGACCTATCTCACTTTCTCCCTAAAAGTGGGTCAGCTTAAGGGGTCTACCATAGGTCTATACCATTGATTTTATTCAGACGGCCAACTTTCAATTAAAGGAACCCGAAGGCTTTGACATATGTAAAGCCCCCGGGTTCATACTTTTCACTATATTGCTGCTTCTCCCTTATCGCCTGTTCTGATCCTGATGACGTCTTCGAGAGGATAGATAAAAATCTTTCCGTCACCGATATTGCCTGTTTTTGCCTTTTCAATCATTGTGGTAATCACCTTGTCTATCATTGAATCAGGGGCAACAACCTCTATCTTTATCTTCGGCAGAAAAGTCACCTCGTACTCTGTGCCCCTGTAGACCTCTACATGTCCCTTTTGCCTTCCGAAACCCTTGACTTCCGTGACCGTCATACCGTTAATGCCTATCGCATTGAGAGCATCCTTTACTTCATCGAGTTTAAAGGGTTTAATTATAGCTTCTATCTTTTTCATGGTCCCTCCGATTATATGTGAGTCTTCGTCAAGTTAAACTCCGGATATGCGTTAACCGCCACTTCGCTCATGTCGAGGCCTTCGCGTTCCACCTCTTCCGATACTCTAAGGCCGATAATCTTGTCAAGGATTTTGAAAAAGACATATGACACAACGAATACGTAAACAATGTTGGTCAGCGTTCCAAGGCATTGTGCAAAAAACTGGGAGGCATCTCCGTAGAGAAGCCCCTTCACTGTACCGGAAACACCATTGAGGCCGTCTCCGTAAGTTCCATCGGCAAGAAGTCCCAGAGAGAGAACGCCCCACGCGCCGTTCACGCCGTGGACCGAGAATGCGCCAACCGGGTCGTCGACTTTAAGTGTGCGTTCCACAAAGAATACGGAGGCACAAACCAAAATGCCTGCAATGAAACCTATCAGTACTGCAGAAGGCGCTGTCACAAAGGCGCAAGGCGCTGTGATGGCAACCAGCCCCGCGAGCATGCCGTTACACATCATGCTGATGTCGGGTTTTCCGTAACGCATCCACATATACATCATTGAGGAAAATGCCCCTGCCGCCGATGCTAACATAGTGTTAGTAGCAATGACGCCAATCCGCAAATCCGTGCCTGCAAGGGAAGAGCCTGCATTAAACCCGAACCATCCGAAGGCAAGGATAAAGGTGCCTACAACCGCCATGGGAATGTGATGCCCGGGTATTGCATGCACTTTACCGTCTTTAAACTTTCCGAGCCTCGGCCCTATAACAATTGCTCCTGCAAGGGCTGCAACGCCGCCAACCATATGAACGACGGATGATCCTGCGAAGTCGACGTGACCGTGTCCCAATCCGAAATTCTTGCCCAACTGGGACAGCCAGCCGCCGCCCCACACCCAGTTAGCATACAACGGGTAGAGAATGCCGCCTACAAAGAAAGCGTAGATAACGAAGGACTTGAAATTCCATCGTTCGGCCATTGAGCCGGTCGGGATCGTCGCTGTAGTATCCATGAAAACCATCTGGAACAAAAAGAGCGCAAAAATCGAGGCATCATAGGACACCCCTGAAAGGAAAAATCCCGTTGTGCCGAAAATTCCGAAGTCCTTTCCGAATAGGTGTATAGTGAATTCATTCGTCAGTAATGCCGTTCCTCCGCCAAGCGGCCCGGCGCCGACACCACCCATCTGGAGGGCAAAGCCGCAGATCCAATATCCGAGCATTCCAAGACCGTAGACCATAAAGTTCATAGCCATGGTGTGCCCCGCATTCTTCGCCTGTGTAAAACCCGTTTCTACCATCGCAAAGCCGGCCTGCATAAACATAACGAGGAAGCCCGCAATAAGGGTCCATACGATATTTAATGCAATCCTGTTATGACCTACGACATCCGCCACTTTAAGTGCGAGCGGCTCTTTCGGTCCCAGGTTTTTGAGGTCGTCGGCGGTCGGAGCGTTTGCAGATCCGCCAACCACGTCGGCTGCACCGCCGGTATTTGCTCCTGAAGGATCAGGCTTCAACTCCGGAGCCGGCGTTGCCGGTGCCGGAGCAGCTGCCTGAGGCTCAGCATGAGCAGGCTGGGCCTGCCCAACTGCGGGAGGGGTCGGAGGGTTAGTCACGGCCTCTTCTGCAAACAGTAAACCCGTAAAACTCAATATCCAAATTGTTATTATTAATGCGCT